>JARRJV010000005.1:0-32995 GCA_037388825.1 Acidiferrobacteraceae bacterium
GCCTCGATCGCCCACCACGACCTTGTTCACGAGGACCCGCGCTTTCCACCGCGCTCGCGATTTGTTATTGAGTAATCGCTATGGCGCAGGAAACCCACACAGTCGCCGCGCCGCAGCTTACCGTGCGCGCCATCGTTACCGGCATGGTGCTCGGCGCGCTGCTCACGCCGTGCAATGTCTACAGCGGGCTCAAGATCGGCTGGTCGTTCAACATGTCCATCGCCGCGGCCCTGCTGTCCTTCGCCTTCTGGAAGGCGGCGTCACCGCTGTTCGGCGCGCGGCCGTGGAACCTGCTGGAGAACAATCTCAACCAGACGGCGGCCTCGGCCTCGGCGTCCATCATCTCCGCCGGCCTGGTGGCACCGATCCCGGCGTTGACCCTGCTTACCGGCCGGCAGTTCACCTTTGGTGTGCTGGTGGTGTGGGTGTTCGTGGTCAGCTTCCTCGGGGTCATCGTTGCCCTGGGTCTGCGGCGGCAAATGCTGGTGCGCGAGAAGCTTCCCTTTCCCGCCGGCATCGCCACCGCCGAAACCCTGCGCGAGATCTATGCCCGCGGCAGCGAGGCCCTGCGCCGGGTGCAGGTGTTGCTTTCCGCCGGTGTGGTGGCGGCGGCGCTCAAGCTGTTCAGTGAATTCATCAGCACCATTCCGCAACTGAAGACCGCGTTCGCGTTCGCGGCGCCCGCGGGCCTGAAGGCCAAGGGGATCACAACGATTTCCGCAACGAACCTGGGCTGGGTGCTGGACCCTTCCTTATTAATGGTCGGCTTCGGCGCCATCATCGGCATTCGTGCCGGGGTCTCCCTGCTGCTGGGTGCGGTCATTGCCTGGGGCGTGCTTGGCCCGTACGCCCTGGACCACGGCTGGGCCGAGGCCGGTGCATCGGGTGCCTACTGGTTTGGCCCCATGGTGAAGTGGTTGCTGTGGCCCGGCGTCGCCATGATGGTGATGGCATCGCTGACCGCGTTCGTGCTCGCGCTCTATCTTGCCGTCAAGACCCGCCACCTCAGCGCCGAGACCGACGGCGAAACCGAATCGCCGGCGGTGCAGGTACCGGTGCGCTGGTTCGCGATCGGGCTGGCACTGGCAACGGTGATGGCGATCATCGCCCAGGCGGCAATCTTCGGCATTGGCTGGTTTACGGGCCTGCTCGCGGTGGCCTTCAGTTTTGTGCTCGCCATCGTCGCCGCGCGCGTGTCGGGCGAGACCGGCATCACCCCCATCGGCGCCATGGGCAAGATCACCCAGCTGTCCTTCGCCGCGATCTCGCCCGGCAATGTGACCACGAACCTGATGTCGGCCAATGTCACCGGCGGGGCCGCCGGCCAGTGCGCGGACATGATGCACGACTTCAAAACCGGCAAGCTGATCGGCGCCGCACCGCGCCTGCAGGCCGTTGCCCAGGTTTTTGGCGTATTAACCGGTAGTTTGGTTGGGGTGGGTGCTTACTTACTATTGATCCCGCACCCGCAGACCATGCTGATTACGCCCGAATGGCCGGCGCCCGCGGTGGCGACGTGGAAGGCCGTGGCCGAGGTGCTGCGCGGAGGCTTCGGCGACCTGCCCCCGGGGGCCGGACCGGCGATCCTGGTCGCGGCCGTGGTGGGCATGGGCCTGGCCTATGCCAATCATCGATTGCCGCCGCGCTGGCACCACTTCGTACCCAGCCCCTCGGCCATGGGCCTGGCCTTCGTCATCCCGGCGTGGAATTCCGTATCGATGTTTGTCGGTGCGCTGATCGCCTGGCTGCTGCTGCGTTTTCGCGAGGACTGGGCGGACCGATTCCTCATCGCCGGTGCCGCCGGGCTGGTCGCCGGCGTAAGCCTGGCCGGCGTCGCGGCCGCCATGTCGCGCCTGTTCGGCGCGCACTGAGCATCAGGACTTCAGTCGCGTCCGCGTCGCGGGATTTTGCAATTCACGCAGGGCGTCGCTGGCGATCCATCTTGCCGTGGGCGAGTCGAGTTTCTGTATCGCCCTGGCCTCGGCGATGGCGAGACGGTTGAGATGTTTGTTGCGCTTGCCGATCGACCGCAGCGCCCAGTTCACCGCCTTCTTCACGAAGTTGCGTTCGTCCGTGGCCTCGCGCCGGATCAGGGGAAAGAATTCGACGAAGGCATCGTCGCTTGCGGTTTTGTTCGCCACCAGGCAGGCCATCATGGCGAAACCGGCGCGTTTGACGAACTCCGGTTTCTTCCCGCTCCATGTCTTCGCCTTGTCCCAGGCCCAGGGCGTGTACCGGAACAGGTTCATGCAACACTGGTCGCACACGTCCCAGGAATCGAAATCTCTTGCCCAGCGCTCCATCTGGGTCTTTGTGACCTTGTCGACATCGTCGACCATGCTCGCGAGGATGCGTGCCTCATGGTAGCCGCTGTCCCACAACGCCAGGGCAAGTTCGTGATCCGTGCCGACTTCCTTCGCCAGGGCGCGCAGTACGGGGATGCGAATGCCGAAGGTCCTTGCGGGATTGATGCCGAAGCGTGCCATGCCGGCGACGTTGGCCGGGTTGGAAAGCTTGCGCAGTCGTTGCAGAAGCTGCTTTGCGTCCATGATCGCGCGGAGGTCAGCGCTGCGGGCTGCCCCTATCGCTTGAACTTCACCGGGCTTTGCGGCTCCGCGTTGACGTGTAACTGGAAGATATCGGGACGCGCGTAGTGGCCGGTGATGTCGAGCGCGCGTTTTGCCGCCGCGGCGCGCTTGTGGTCCACCTCCGCGTACAGGATTCCCTTTTGTTCCCGCATCGGCCCCTCGACGATGGCGCCGCCGGGCGCGACCACGGTGGAATCGCCGGGGTTCACCCATTCCGCCGGGTCCGGGTACAGATCCTTCTTGCCGGGGAAATCCTCGGGCAGATCGCTGGCCTCGATGGCGACGCCGCTGCTGATCACCCAGCAACGACCTTCGCGCGCGATGTGTTGCATGGTGCCGATCCAGCCGTCGCCGGCGTCGTAGGTCGGCGCGATATAGATTTCCACGCCTTGTGCGTACAGCGCGTAGCGCGCCAGGGGCATGTAGTTCTCCCAACAGATGAGGGTGCCGATTCGTCCCACCGGGGTATCGATGGCCTTCAGGCCGGAGGCGTCACCAAAGCCCCAGACCATGCGTTCGGGGTTGGTGGGCATGAGCTTGCGGTGACGATTGAGCAGCTCGCCGTCCGCGCCGATGGTGACGGCCGTGTTGTACAGGGTCGCGCGGCTCATCCGGCTGTCCCGTTCGTGCATGCCACAGACGATGGTCACGCCGTGCTGTTTTGCCGCTGCGAGCAAGGGCTTGAGGTCGTCGCTGTCGACATCGACCGCACTGTCCAGCAGGCGCGCGTGGATCTGTTCGTTCAGTGACCAGTCGCCGCCGGGGCGCAGGCGCCAGATCCAGGCCGGGTAGCCGGGGATGAAGGCCTCGGGGAAGATGACCAGCTCCGCGCCCTGGCCGGCCGCTTGCGCCACCAGGGCCACGGCCTTTTCGATCGTGGCGAGCTTGTCGAGGTAGACGGGTGCTTCCTGGACGACGGCGATTCTGGACATGGTGGTACCTTTGTTATCTGTAGCGGATCCAGCTGAGGGTGATCTTGTTGGCATTCACGCCCTGGAGCCCGGTGTATGCCTGCCACTCGAGACGAATGCCATCGCCGGGACCGATGTGGGACTGGATTCCGAGCCCATAGGTCCAGCCCAGACCCTTCTCGATACTGTTGGAGAAGAATTGCGAACCGAGCCAGTTCCCCACGGCCCACCCCTGCCCGCCGAGGCGCCCGTAGAAGTCGACGTCTTCGCTGGAATTGAATTTGTACAGGAGACTCAACTCGAAGGTGGTAAACGCCTGCGTGGATGTCCCGCCGGTGCGGGGAAAGTACTGAAAGTCGACCGCGACCTCGGCCACCGCGGGCGTGCGCGGGCTGAACTGCCCGCCCGCCGCGAGATCGATATTCCAGCCGGTACCGTTTGAGGATCGATCGATGCGGGCCACGCCCACCCCAATTCGGGAATAGGGGTCATCCGAGGCCGCCGCGGGCAGCGCCAGCAGGCATGCCAGCAGGCCCGCTGCGAGCCCCGCCAGATGCCGGCCGGCCCCGGGAACCCCATATGATCGGGACATGGGCTGATCTCTCCCTTACCCCAATTCCGCCGGGAAAATTGCCGCAACGCCTGGGGCGAACGATTATAAAGTGTGTGTGAAGAGTGTACCGGGCGGGTTTCATGCCGTCCATGAAGCGTAACTTGACGCACGACAGGAACGGGGATGACTAATTGTAGTGCACGGAGATATTCACCAGTCCCATGTACGGGCCCTCAGGCTGGTTGGCCTGGACGTGTAGGGTAGCCCCCATATTCAGGCGCCGCCTTCCCGTGGCATCAAAAGTACTGACGCTCCCGCTGGAGATTCGGAAACGGTCGACCCGCATCTTGTGTCCCTGGGAATCGTTGACCCAGAGTACCGCGGGGGCAGAAATGGAGAAACCCGCTCTAGGCATGCCGAACACGAGAAAATCAGCTGGGCTCGACGTGGCCCCGGCCTGGACCGTCACCCCGCCGCTGGCGCGGCGGTTTCCGTCCGGGTCCAAAACGAGCGCACCCGGCCGGGCGCCCGTGCTGAGACTGCCGAAGGCGAGATTCGATCGGACCTGGACAGACAGATTGCTGAGAATCGTAGCGGTCACGCGTACACTGGCGACAACGCTATCAGCGTGGGCGAATACCGGCGCAACGACCACCGAAATCGCCATTCCTAACAACACCCCGGCGGTCGCCGGGCGTAGAAATCCTTTCATCGGCGCACCCATCTATATATTGTTTCTTCCCATAGCCGAAATAGGCGGCGAAGTCAGCAAAAACGGAAATAATGAATTTAATGATAGATTCCTCAGCCGGCTAGTCAATTTTGGGAATATTGCAAAATATATTAAGAAACAATATGTTATGGTTTGTCGCTTCCGTGCATACGTTGCATTTTTCAACAGGATTCTGGCCCGATCGATGCATTACTACTCCACAACAGGCCCATCTGTGCAGGAAACAGGAAGGTTAGTCACGTGAAACAGAAAGACAAAAGGAAACGTCTGACCAGTGAGGCGATGTACACCTCGGTGGAGGCAGCGAAGCTGCTGGGCGTCACCCCGCGCACCATCCAGATCTGGGCCGACAACGGCATCCTGTCCGCGCGCAAGACTTCGGGCGGGCACCGCCGCTTTCCCGAGAGTGTGCTGGAGGCCTTTCTCGAGGAACTGGAAGAGAAATCCGGTACCGGCAAGAAAAACCATGCGCCCCGACCGGCGGTACGCTATCGCGTGCTCGTCGCCGAGGACGATGCCTTTCTCAGCTCGTACTACGAAGAGGCCATGAAGAGCTGGGACCTGCCCCTGGACATCCGTGTCGCCAAGGACGGGTACGAGGCACTGATCTGTTTCGGAATCGAATCCCCCGATCTGCTGATCGCTGATTTGAGAATGCCGCGGATGGATGGCTTCTATATGATCAAGGCCATTATCGACTCGGGGCATTCCCCCGACACCGACATCGTTGTGGTCACCGGGCTGACCCAGGAAGAAGTGGATGAAAACGGGGGACTGCCCGATCGCGTCACCCTGCTTCACAAACCGGTTCCCTTCCAGAAGCTCCACGATTTTATCGACGAAAAGATCCGCCAGAGACAGCGGGCCACGGCCTGACCCCCGTCCTCCGGTGCGATGCGCTGGCCCGCGTCCGGGCCCTCTCCAATGATTGTGTGATGCGGAGTTCCCGTAGGGCCCAGCTCTGTTGCGGTGCCCGCCAGGGAATCAGGGCTGCGTGGGGAAGCCGGCGCGCGGACCCAGTTCTTCCCGGTCGCGCGGGTACAGCGAGGCACTCTGCAGATATACGGTGAGCAGACGCACCAGGGATTCAAGCGAGTGAATGTGGATGCGCTCATAGCCGTGGGACGCATCGATCCCGAAAGCGACCAGGGCCGTGCGCACATCGTTGCCTGCCTCTACCGCGGCGGCGCTGTCGGAACGATAGTAGCGGAACACGTCGCGCTGGTACGGGATCTCGAATTCCTGGCACAAGTGAATCATGCGCCGGGTGAGATGGTAATCGAAGGGACCGGTCTGGTCCGCCATGGCCACGGTCACCCCGTATTCCCTGGAATTCTGGCCCGGCGCGGTGGTGCCATTGTCCACCGTCACCATCTCCGCCACGTCCTGATGCAGGGCGGCGGAGGCACCCGACCCGACCTCTTCGGAAATGGTAAACAGCAAGTGGCAGTCCACCGGTAATACAAGCTTGGCATCCCGAATCGCCTTGGCGGCGGCGAACACCACGGCGGCCCCGGCCTTGTCGTCCAGGTGACGGGAATTGATGAATCCGTTGTCGTTGAATTCCGGATTGGTGTCGATGGCGACGATATCGCCCACGTGCACGCCCAGGGCGAGCAGGTCCTCGAGCCGTTCGCTCCGTTCGTCTATGCGCACCTCCAGGTTGTCCCACGCCGAGGGCTGCTTGTCGATTCCGGCAGCGTAGGTATGGCCCGAGGCCTTCAGCGGAAGAATGGTTCCGCGATAGGGGCGCACATCGGTGAACAGGGTGACACGCGCGCCTTCGGCAAAGCGCGCATTCCAGTGACCGATGGGGACGATCTCCACCCGGCCATTGGGCTTGAGCGACTTGACCATGGCACCGAGGGTATCGATGTGGGCGACGATGGCGCGGTCGGGACTGGAGTGGGTTCCTTCAATCGTCGCGCGGATGGCGCCGCGGCGCGTGACTTCGTACGGGATGCCGAGCTGCTCCAGCTCCTCACAGGCCAGGTGCACGATGCGGTCCGTGTATCCGGTAGGACTGGGGGTCGCAAGCATGCGCTTGAGGACACCGGTCATGTATTCGGTGTCGACGGGCAGAAGCTTCATCGTGGTTCGGGTCGTATCATCCACTCGCGCAATTCTCAGAATCCCGCCGGGTTGGGCGTGCGTGGCGCCGACAGCGGGAACAGGAGGTCGACGAAACGCTGGGCCGTGGGCTGCGGCTCGTGGTTCGCCAGCCCCGGACGCTCGTTGGCCTCAATAATGACATATTCCGGCTCCGATGCAGACTCGACGATGAAGTCCAGCCCGACCACGGGAATGTCGAGACGGCGTGCCGCCCGCACGGCCGCGTCAGCCAGGCGGTGATGCAGCAGTGAGGTCACATCGTGGATCGTGCCGCCCGTGTGCAGATTGGCGGCGTTGCGTACCTGGATGGTCTCACCCGCGGGCAACACGTCCTCGAGGGCGTTTCCGGAGCGGGCCACACAACGCGTGGTCTCCTCATCCAGGGGAATGTGCGACTCCCCGCCGGTGGCCGCCTGGCGGCGTCGGCTTTGCTTCTCGATCAGCTCGCGAATGGTGGCCTTGCCGTTGCCGGTCACTTCCGGCGGCCGGCGGACCGCGGCAGCAACCACACGATAGTTGATCACGATGATGCGCAGATCCGCACCGGGGCAATACTGCTCGAGGATGACCCGTCCGCTGTGTTGGCGCGCCTTCTCGATCGCGCTTTCGAGGTGATCCTCGTTCGTCACACCGACACTGATGCCCTCTCCCTGCTCGCCGTCGATGGGTTTGACCACCACTGATTGGTGCTCGGCGAGAAAGGCCAGGTTCTCATCGGCACTGGTCGCCAGCTGCTGCGCCGGCACCCGCAGACCGGCGGCATCCAGAATGCGATGGGTCACGCGCTTGTCCTGGCACCGGCTCATGGCGATGGCCGTGGTGAGTTCACTGAGGGATTCACGGCAGACGATACTCTGGCCGCCGAATCGCAGACGGAAATACCCGTTGTCGGCATCGAGGATGTCGACCAGGATTCCGCGCCGTCGCGCCTCGTCGACGATGAGGCGGGCGTAGGGATTGAGCCGCTCGTCCCCTTCCGTGGGGCTGGTGAACAAGGGTTCGTTGATGGCGTTCTTGCGCTTGATGGCGAATACCGGAACGCGCTGAAAGCCAAGCTTCTCGTACAGGCCGATGGCACCCTTGTTGTTGTGCAGCACCGAAAGGTCCATGAAGGCACGACCACGGGCCTTGTAGTGTTCCGCGAGAAAGCGCGTCACCGCCTCGCCGACGCCGGGATGGGTTGCCTGGGGATCCACGGCCAGCGACCACAAACTGGATCCGTCGTCCGGATCGTCCATGGCATGCACGTGGTCCACGCCCAGGGCGGCGCCGATGATTTCTCCTGAACGGTCGTCCTCGGCAACGACGTAGGTCAGCACGCGCGAGGTTCGTCGCTTCCAGATGGTGCGCGGGTCGACCGGCACCATGTGACGCGCGGCGTACAGCCGGGAAATGCCTTCGGCATCGTCCACCGAGGCCAAAAGGCGCACCGTGAAACCGCGACGCTGCGCGACCGCCGGCGTGTAGCTGTCCAGCCACAGGCGAAATGTATGGGACGGATCCAGGAACAGGCTTTGCGGTGCCTGGGCCAGCACCACATGCGGATCACTGGCATAGAGTGCGATGTCGCGCCGCCCGGCCTGCTCCTCTCGCAGCGCGGCGGCAATGTCTTCCGGCCGGCTGAAGGTATGGGCCATGATGAGACGACCCCATCCGCAATCGACGATGACATCCTCCTTGGAGGTGGGATGTTCGGGTCCGCGATCCGCAACGGGTTGCGGATTCCGATTCTGCGTTCGTACGCGGTGGTAGTCCTTGTGCGTTTTCCGTGCCACCTTGTCTCCTTCAGATGCCCTGGGCCTGGAGCCAGAGTTCCAGCGAGGCCAGTTGCCAGAGTTTGGAACCCCGCAGGGGCGTGATGTGCTGCTCGGGGTTTGCGAGAAGTTTGTCCACGTATTCGCGCTGGAACAGGCCGCGGATCTGCGCGGTATCGCCGGTCAACACCTCGTTTACCATGGCCAGATAGTCACCCTGTAGATACTTCAGCGCCGGCACCGGGAAGTAGCCCTTGGGCCGGTCGATCACAGCGGAGGGAATCACCTTGCGCGCGGCCTCCTTGAGCACGTGCTTGCCGCCTTCGGCGATCTTGTGTTGCGGAGGGATGCGTGCCGCAAGTTCCACCAGTTCATGATCCAGGAAAGGTACGCGTGCCTCCAGCCCCCAGGCCATGGTCATGTTGTCCACGCGCTTGACGGGATCGTCCACCAGCATGATGGTGGTATCCATGCGTAGCGCCTTGTCCACCGACTCCTCGGCGCCGGCGCGACCGAAGTGTTCGACGATGAAGTCGGCGGCAAAGTCGCCATTGACCAGATCGGGATTCACGGCCTGGGCGAACTCCGCGTGGTCGCGGTCGCGAAACACGCGCCCGTACTCGGTGACGGGATCCGTGCTGTTCAGCAAGGGCGGATACCAGTGATAACCGCCGAATACCTCGTCGGCGCCCTGCCCGCTCTGCACCACCTTGGAGTCGCGCGAGACCACCTGGGACAACAGATAAAAGGCCACGGCATCGTGACTGACCATGGGCTCGGACATGGCGGCAATGGCCTCGGGCACACGCCCGATCAGCTTGCGACTGTCGAAGTAGATGCGTTCATGATCGGTTTCGAAGTGTTCGGCCACGATGTTGGAATAGCGGAATTCATTTCCTTCCTCGTTGCCAACGTCCTCGAAGCCGATGGAATAGGTCTTCAGGTGCTTCGCCCCCGCCTCCACCATGAGACCCACGATCAGACTGGAATCCACGCCACCGGAAAGCAGCGCACCGACGGGCACGTCCGCCACCAGCCGCCGGTCTACGGAGGCACGCAGGGCATCCAGTGTGAGTTCGGTCCAGTCCTCGAAGGAACGCGCGCGATCGTCGTCGTCGCGCTCGAAGGAAAGTTGCCAGTACGTCTCGATTTCGCTGCTGCCGTCCGGCCCGATCTGCATCAGGCTGGCCGGTGGCAACTTCCGCACCCCACGGATAATGGTGTACGGCGCCGGCACCACGGCGTGAAACGTCATGTAGAAATTCAGCGCCGCCGGATCGATGCGGGTATCCACATCGCCACCGGCGATGAGGGCCGGAAGGGTCGAGGCAAACTGGAGGCGCGAATCGTCGAGTGAGTAGTAGAGCGGCTTGATCCCGAGACGATCACGCCCCATCAGCATCCGTCCGCTGTCCCGCTCCCACAGGAAGAAGGCGAACATGCCGTTGAGGCGCCTGACGAAGTAACGCCCCCAGGCATGGTAGGCCTTGATCAGTACTTCGGTGTCGCCGTCGGAGAAGAACCGGTAACCCAGTCCCTCGAGTTCCTTGCGCAAGGCCTTGTGGTTGTAGATGGCGCCGTTGAACACGATCCCGATTCCCAGGTCGGGATCGACCATGGGTTGCTGGGCGCGGTCCGAAAGATCCATGATCTTCAAACGCCGTTGGGCGGCGCACAGGGCGTTCTGGGCATACAGTCCGCTGCCGTCCGGTCCGCGCGATGCCATCGTCCGGTTCATCCGCGCGACCAGATCCGCTCTCGCCGAGCCCCCGTCGAATCGCACTTCACCCGCAATACCACACATAAATACCTTACCTCTTACGTCTCTGCGTCCGACCCGGATGCCGTCCCGAGCGCGGACAAATTTGGTGCTTCCGAGATCGCCTCGATCTCGAGCATGGGCGCCGCATCGATTCTCTGGGCATCCATCATTTCCCCCAGGTGCTGCAGGGAGGAAAGTATCTGGGTCTGTTCCCAGTCATTCAGGCGCTGAAAACGATCGACAAAATCCTGCTGCAGGGGCGCCGGTGATTCGTCCACCAGGCGTGCACCCTCGGGCAAAAGCGCCACCTCCACCCGGCGCCGGTCGACAGTGCTGCGGGCGCGACTGACCAGGCCCCGCTTTTCGAGGCGGTCGACGATATCCGTCGTGGTCGCCTGGCTCAGGTCGATTGCCCGCGCCAGATTGCCAATGCCCATGGAGCCACTGGTGGCCAGTGCCCGGAGCAGCACCCACTGGGGTGCCGTGAGCCCGGAGGCCCGGCTAAGATGGCGCGAGCGAATATCGACCGCCCGCATGATGCGGCGCAGTGCCACCAGGACTTCGTCGGTTCGATTCACTGGATACCCAAAGGGTGGGACTAATTCATTCCGACCCTAACGATTTGTTGGCCGGACTGATACGAAAAAACAATACCTTAACGTCCGTAACTATATAGGGTTCGAAATATCAAAATCAACCTGAGCCCGCGGCCGGGCACAAAAAGGCCGGCGCCCTTGCGGGCCCCGGCTCCGGTTCCGGACTGTTTTCGCGCTCAGGTCACGCCCGCTCTGCGCGAACGATGGATCACACCGGGCACACGAGCTTGCCCAGCTTCTCGGTCAGCTTGAGGTTCTCGCTGTAGTCCACCGGGCAGTCGATGATACTGACGGTGTCATCGGCCAGGGCCTGCTCCAGGATAGCCTGCAGGTCGCCCGCCTTCTCCACCCGATAGCCCCTGGCGCCAAAGGACTCCGCGAACTTCACGAAATCGGGGTTGGTGAAGTCGACGTTGGACTTGCGGCCGAATTGGGCCATCTGTTTCCACTCGATCAAGCCATAGGCGCTGTCGTTCCAGATCAGGATGACAATCGACGTTTTCAGGCGCATCGCGGTTTCGATCTCCTGCGCATTCATCAGGAAACCGGCGTCACCGGTAACGGCAACCACCTGACGATCGGGGAAGGCAAGCTTGGCTGCGATCGCCCCGGGCACCGCGATGCCCATACTGGCAAAACCGTTGGAGATAAGACAGGTGTTTGGATATTCACAGCGGAACATGCGCGCCATCCACATCTTGTGGGCACCGACATCGCACACGGCCACGCCATCCAGATCCATCACCGTGCGCAGGTCCCAGATGATCTTCTGCGGTTTCATGGGCAGCGCATCGTCATCGCGATTCTGGTTCATCTCCTCGATCAAGAGTTCGCGCAGGGAACGCATGGCGGTCCCGGTGTTGGGACTGGCAAGCTCCTTGATCTCCAGCAAGGAGTGACGGATGTCACCGACCACACCGACGGAAACGGGATAGTAGGCATCCACCTCCGATGGAGAGGTGTCGATGTGGATGATGTTGCGGTCCTGAGTCGGGTGCCACAGGTAGGGGTGATATTCCACCAGGTCATAGCCGACGCAGATGATGACGTCGGCGCGGTTGAACCCGCAGCTCACGTAGTCGGTCGCCTGCAATCCGGCGCTGCCCAGGGCCATGGGATGCCCGAAGGGCAGCACGCCCTTGGCCATGAAGGTATTGGCGACCGGGATGCGCAACTCCTCGGCGAATTCCGCCAGCTGTTTCCAGGCGCGCCCGCGCACCACGCCGTTGCCGGCAAGGATGATGGGGTTCTTTGACTGGGAGATCATGGCGGCGGCCGCCTCCACGCGGTCGGCCGACGGTTCGCCCGGGAACGGGCGCTTCACGATCAGCGGCTCACCTTCCACCTCCATCTCGGCGATGTTTTCCGGAAACTCGATAAAGGCGGCCCCGGTCTTTTCCGTCTGCGCCACCTTGAAGGCCTTGCGTACGACCTCGTTGATGACGTTGGGCGTGAGCAGGCGCGAAGAATACTTGGTGATGGGGTGAAAGATTTCCTCCAGGTCCAGTACCTGGTGCGATTCCTTGTGCAGGCGGTTGGTCGCGGCCTGGCCGGCGATGGCGACCACCGGCGCATGGTCCATATTGGCATCGGCCACACCGGTAACCAGGTTGGTAGCGCCCGGGCCCAGGGTCGACAGGCAGACGCCGGCCTTGCCGGTCAGACGACCGTAGACATCGGCCATGAAGGCCGCGCCCTGTTCGTGCCGCGTGGTAATGAAGTGAATGGACGAGTCCAGCAGCGCGTCCATGATGTCGAGGTTTTCCTCACCCGGGATGCCGAAGATGTATTCGACACCCTCATTTTCCAGGCACCTGACAAATAACTCCGACGCCTTCATCTTGCCGGCTCCCTGTTCTTCCTGAATGCGATCCGCCGGTTCGGCGGCGCCCTGCGATCCGGTTTTGCGGCGAGTGTCCATGGCTCCCCTACTTCCGCTTGCTCCGTTCCGCGGCAGCCTTGTGCACCAGATAGTTCACGACCTTCATAACCCGCGCCTCGTCATGGACCAGGGTCGGGCTGGTCCGATAGCGCCCGTCAACAATGATGTTGGGCACTCCATCCAGATTGTAGTCGTTGAAAAGTTGCTTTGCCTGGTTGACCGAAAACTGCACCCCGAAGGACCGGGTTGCTTCCAGATACTTCTTGCGATTCACCCCGTGGGCCGCCACCCAGTCGGCGAGACCATCCTGGTCGAACAACTTGCGCTCGCCCGGCGCCTTCTTTTCGTCTTCGTGCAGGGCATCAAACAGGGGCTGGTGCAGTCGCGCCCCAACCTTCAGTTCACGCAAGGCGTAGAAGGTAATGGCGTGCAGCCTCCAGCGCGGGGTGACCGCTGGCGTACGAATAAAATCCACATTTGCCGGCTTGTGTTTCAGCCACGCATCCAGATAGGGCTCGAAGGCGTAGCAATGGGGACAGCCATACCAGAAGAACTCCCGCACCTCGACCTTGTTGCCGCTGTTGACGTCCTGCGGGAAGGGCAGCACCTCGTAATCACGACCGGCCTGATAGGTCTCCGCCCGGGCGGGACCTGCGACCAGCAAACCCATCGCGAGAATGAGGAAAATCGCCTGAATTCCTTGCATGCCTGTGACTCCGAGATGTTTTCTTTATCTATAGCTATTGAATCCGGAAAGCCCGGGAAGTTCAAACCGGGTTCAGCCTTTCTGGCGTCGCAGGCCCTCCATCAGCTTTTCGTGTATCCCTCCGAATCCGCCGTTGCTCATGATGACGATGTGATCCCCCGCCTGCACCGTACCCAGCAGGTGGTCGACGATGTCGTCCACGGAGTCCGATATCCGGACCGCATCGTTCAGGGGTGCGACTGCCGCCGCCAGGTCCCAGTCCAGTCCCGCGGGCCGGAACAGATCCACCCGGTCCGCCTCGGCCAGGGCCGCAGCCAGATTGTCGCGATGAATTCCCAGGCGCATGGTATTGGATCGCGGCTCCAGTACCGCGACCACGCGGCCGCCATTGGACCGGGCGCGGACCGCCCTCAGCGTTTCGCGAATCTCCGTCGGGTGATGGGCAAAATCGTCGTATACGGTCACGGATTCCTGGTAGCGAACCTCCAGTCGTCGCTTGACGCTTTCAAACTCCGCAAGCGCCTCGATTCCCTGCTTCGGCGTCACGCCGGCATGGCGCGCGGCGGCCAGGGCGGCGAGCGCATTGCGCAGGTTGTGCGATCCGGGCACCGACCACTCGAGGACTCCGGCCTCGGCTCCGTCGACCAGGATCCGTGCGCGACGGGCCGTGCCGTCGGGGTCATCCTCCTGCCAGGCACCGCCGCCGAATTCTTCCACCTCGCTCCAGCAGCCGCGCTCCAGCACCGAGGCAAGATTCGCGTCCTGGTGATTGACGATGATCCGACCGTTCGGCGGAACCGTGCGCAACAGATACTGAAACTGCAGCTTGATGGCGTCGAGGTCGGGAAAGATGTCGGCGTGATCGTATTCCAGGTTATTAAGCACCAGGGTGCGCGGCCGGTAGTGCAGAAACTTGGATCGCTTGTCAAAAAAGGCGGTGTCGTATTCGTCGGCCTCGATGACGAAGAACGGCGCCGCACCGAGGCGCGCCGAGACACCGAAGTTGCGCGGCACGCCGCCGATCAGGAAACCGGGGTTCAGTCCCGCCCGCTCAAGAATCCACGCGACCATGCTCGCGGTGGTGGTCTTGCCATGGGTACCGGCGAGTGCGATCACCCAGCGATCGCGCAGGGCATGCTCCGCCAGCCATTGCGCGCCCGATGTGTACGGCAGTCCGCGCTCCAGGATCGCCTCCACTTCCGGGTTGCCGCGGGAAAGGGCATTGCCGATCACGACGCGATGGGGCGCGGGTTCCAGGTTGTCCGGCGAATATCCTTGTGCAACCGGAATGTCGAGCTCCGCCAGTTGTGTACTCATGGGCGGATAGATCGCCGTATCGGAACCGGTCACCCGATAGCCGAGCTCGCGCGCGATCCGGGCAAGACCAGCCATGAAGGTCCCACCGATGCCGACGATGTGCAGATGCAACTCGGGTTTCATTCAATCAGTTCCACGCGCGTGATCTTCCACTTGTTTTCAGCCCCCCGATTGACGAAGAAGCGCAGGCGGGCCCGCGGTTCGCCGGCGGCACCGAACACCTCGTTGACCACGATGAGAACCTGGCGCCGCTCGTCATCGGGACGGATGACCTTCGCAACATCCACGGCCAGGGACCGGTTCTGATCTCGCAGGGCCCGCAGGTAGGAGAAGGCCTGGCGTTCACGCATATCCATGGACGCGGCACGCGCTTGCCATTTCTGCTCCTTCATCTTCAGGATCTTTTGCACGTAACTGACCGAAAGGTTCACCGGTTCTTCGCGGAAGAACTTGCAGCCCGCGAAGGTGGCGATCACCGCCAGCACGAGTAGCCAGCGAACCAGCTTGAACAGGACCTTCATGGATATGCCTTGCTTGTCGCGTTCCCGTATTCGCGCGGCGCCGCGGGGGGAAACAGGGTATCATTCCCGGCGGTCCACCGTCACCGCCACCGTTCACCGGATTCCGGATCCATCGACTGTCTCCCCATGCCAACAACTCCTCCAGACTATGTGCTGATCGCGGACGATGCCGAGCTGGCACGTTGCTGCGAGCGCCTTCGGGACGAACCATGGGTCGCCGTGGATACCGAGTTCATGCGCGAGCGCACGTACTATCCGGAGCTGTGCCTGGTGCAGATCGGCATTCCCGACGCCGTCTGGTGCGTGGATGTGCTGGCCCTGGAGGAACTGGCACCACTTCGGGAACTCCTGGGCATCGCTGACTGCGACAAGGTGCTCCATGCCGCGCGCCAGGACCTGGAAACACTGTGGCCGGTTTGCGGCGGGCCGGTTTCGCCCTTGTTCGATAGCCAGATTGCCGCCGCCCTGTGTGGGCACGACGAGCAGATCGGGTACGCGGCGCTGGTCGAGACACTGATCGGGGTCAGTCTGCCCAAGGAACACCAGCGAACGGATTGGTCACGACGCCCGCTGGACACCGATCAGCTGGACTACGCCGCCAATGACGTGCGCTATCTGTGCGAGGTCTACGACTCCCTGAGCGAGACCCTGCGGTCGCTGGATCGCGCCGCCTGGGCACAGGAAGACAGCGCACGCCTGCTGGATCCGGCCCTGTACCGGGTCGAACCCGAACTGGCGTACCGCCGCGTCAAGCAGGGCCATACCCTGTCCCCGGCACAACAACAGGTTTTACGTGAATTGGCGACGTGGCGGGAAGAAACGGCACAGGCCAGCAACCGGCCGCGCGGCTGGATCGCGCGCGATCCGGTGCTCCTGTACCTGGCACAGACCTGCCCCCAAACAGCGCAGGCACTGGAGAAGGTTCGTGGCCTGGACGACGGAATCCGCAAACGCCATGGCGAAGCGATCGTTCAGGCCATTGCCCGGGGATTGGTCCACGAACCACGCCAGCTGTTCGCGCGCACCCTGCCGCTGGATGCGCAACAGACAAAGCGGCGCGATCGCATGCTGGAACTGGTGCGGGAGCGTGCCTCCGAACTGGGCATACACCCGCCGGTACTGGCCACGCGGCGCGATATCGAGAACCTGGTACGGGGCCAGGACGACACGCCGGTGCTGTCCGGATGGCGCCGACAGGTTGTCGGTGACGCCTTGCTGGAAATCGACTAGGGCGCGGGATTGGTCGCGAGCTGGCGGTTCGCCGGCACCAGCACGTACAACTCACCTGCTTGTTTCATGCGCCCGGCGTAGTCTTCGGCCCGCTGTCCCTGGCCCCAGAACACGTCGGCCCGCACCGCGCCCTGGATCGCGCCGCCGGTGTCCTGGGCGAAGGTCAGGCGCCGGTAGCCGGGTGCCTCCTCGCCTTCGGCGGCGGGCAAGGTGGTATCCAGCCACACCGGCGAGCCGAGCGGAATGAAGTCCGGATCCACGGCGATGCTTCTTTCCGGAGTCAGGGGCACATTAAGCGAACCCGGCGGGCCGCCCCCATTGGCCGGCCGTGCAGTGAAAAATACATAGCTCGGGTTTGACAACATCAGGTCCTCGGCCTGGTCCGGGTTCGACTGCAACCAGGCGCGGATGGACTGCATGCTGAGGTCGTCCTTGTCGATATATCCCTTCTTCACCAGGTAGCGACCGATGGCCACATAGGGATGGCCATTCTGATCCGCGTAGCTCACCGCAAGCGTTGTCCCGTCGCGCAACTGAATCCGGCCCGAACCCTGGATATGGAGAAAGAACAGGCCGATGGGATCCTTGACCCAGGCGATTTCCTTCGCGTGCAGGTTCTTCTTGCCGTCTTCGATCTGTTCGCGGCTGAAGTACGGCACCACGCGGTGTCCTTTAACCAGTCGACCGCGAAGCCGCCGGCCCTTGAGATCGTTGTACAGGGAGCCAAGATCCACCACCAGCAGATCGTCCGGGCGTGCGTATACCGGGTATCGATACACCGCGGTGCGTCTGCGGCTTCCCTGGAGCAGAGGCTCGTAGTATCCGGTGATCAGTCCTTCGCGCTCACCGTCTTCACCGCGAACAACATGGGGAATGAAACGGGTCTCGAAAAAGGCGCGTGCGGTTTCATCGTCGGGCGTACCCAGAAGCTGCACGTCGTCACAGATGTCGCGCCAGCGGGGATCTCGGCCGGGCATTGCCTTGCAGTCCTGCACCAGCGCGGGCCAGGCCTCCGCCGGTTGGCCCGTCTGCCAACCGGGGAGTTCACTCCAGCCGACCGCCTCCCCGATCCCGGGTGCGGGCGGCGGCGCAACATGCAGGCAGCCGGACAGGCCAACGGCAAGGAATACGAATAACAGCGGGGCTGATTTGCGCAGCATCAATCGCTTCACGGGAAGGCCCATCCGGATCGCGCGGCGCGGCCGCCGCGTGGCACTGAAACAGACATGGCGCAAGTATATGGCGTGAACGGCGGTTTCGCATCCGCCGGCCGGCCGCCTACTCCGACTGGCCCGGGATTTCGCCCTCGTAGGGCTCGGCGTAATGGCACTCTTTCTGCGGGCATACCTTCTCGGTGCCACGTCGCTTGGTGGTCTTGATGGTCAGCATGGGGAAGCCGCACTCGGGACAGGGCTCGTTCAGCGGGTAGTTCCAGACCGCGTACTTGCATTCGGGGTAACGCGAACATGAGTAGAACACCTTGCCGGCGCGGGACTTGCGCTTGAGCATGCTCCCCTGCTTGCACTCCGGGCACTGCACGCCGGTATCTTCCGGCGGTTCCAGCGGTTCCATGTGCCGGCAATCCGGATAGCTGCTGCAGCCGATGAACTTGCCATAGCGGCCGCGCTTGACCACCAGCGGCGAGCCGCACTTGGGGCACACCCGGCCCTCGACGATCTCGGGTTCCTGGCTGGCGCCGGGTTCCTCGTCGACGTTGCGCGTGTAGTCGCATTCGGGGTACCCGGTGCAACCGATAAAGTAACCGTTGCGGCCGAGCCGTTTGGCCAGCTGCTTGCCACACTTCGGGCACTGCTCGTCCAGCATCTCCACGCCCGGACGGTCTACGCTTTCCTTGTCTTTCACCTGCACCTTGAATTCGTCCCAGAATTCCTTAAGCACCGGTTTCCATTCGCGCTCGCCGCGGGAGATGGCATCGAGCTCGTCTTCCAGGTTGGCGGTGAAGTCGTAATCCACATACTTGTGGAAGTGTTCCGACAGGAACTTGTTCACCACGCGACCGACGTCCGTGGGCACAAAGCGGCGCTTGTCGAGAACCGCGTACTCACGCGTCAACAGCGTGGAGATGATACTGGCGTAGGTCGAGGGACGGCCGATGCCGTGGGCCTCCAGGGTCTTCACCAGGCTGGCCTCGGTGTATCGCGGCGGCGGCTCGGTGAAGTGCTGCTCCTTGCGCAGATCGACCATGTCCACGATATCGCCCTCTTCCATGGGCGGCAGCAGTCGCTCCTTGTCATCATCCGAAGCAGCCTCGTCCGAACCTTCCTGGTACACCGCCATGAATCCGGGTTTGACCACTGTGGATCCATTGGCACGCATCACATTGCCCGGGCCGGATTCGAAATCGATGGCCACGGTATCCAGCGTCGCGTGTACCATCTGGCAGGCCACGGTGCGCTTCCAGATCAGGTCGTACAGCTTGAACTGTTCAATGGTGAGCGACTTGCGAATGTCCTCCGGCATGCGCAGCACCGAGGTCGGGCGAATCGCCTCGTGCGCCTCCTGCGCATTCTTGGATTTGCTCTTGTACACCTGGACTTCGTCCGGGACATTTTCGGCACCGTATCGCTCGCCGATGAATTCCCGGATTTCCGTGATTGCCTCGGCGGCAAGATTCACCGAGTCAGTACGCATGTAACTGATCAGACCAATGGATTCCCCGTCCAGTTCGACTCCCTCGTACAGCTGCTGGGCAATGCGCATGGTGCGCTGCGCGCCGAATCCAAGCTTGCGCGATGCCTCCTGCTGCAGCGTCGAGGTGGTAAACGGTGGCGAGGGATTGCGCTTGCGCTGCTTCTTTTCGACCTTGGCAACACGCAGCTTGCCCTTGGCTTCGCCGGTTATCGTGTCCGCGACCCGGGTCGCATGCTCCTCGTCGCCGATGGTGAACTGTTCGAGTTTCTCGCCGCCGAAGTGCGTGAGTCTTGCCATGAACGGCTGCTCTCCCGCCTTCAGATCGGACTCGATGCTCCAGTATTCGCGCGGCTTGAAGCGCTCGATCTCTTCCTCGCGCTCGACGATCAGGCGAAGGGCCGGACTCTGAACACGCCCGGCCGACAGGCCGCGCCGGATCTTCTTCCACAGAAGGGGTGAAAGATTGAACCCGACCAGGTAGTCGAGGGCACGCCGCGCCTGTTGCGCATTGATGAGATTGGTCGACAGTTCGCGCGGATGCTCGATCGCTTCCTGGATCGCGCGCTTGGTGATCTCGTGAAACTCGACGCGATGCACCGGCTTGCTGTCCAGCGCCCCGCGCTCACGCAGGATTTCCTCCAGGTGCCAGGAAATGGCCTCGCCTTCGCGATCCGGGTCAGTGGCGAGGTACAGGGCCTCGGCACCCTTCATCGCCTTGGCAATGGCATCGACATGTTTCTTGTTTTTTTCAATGAGCTCGTACTTCATGCCGAAGCCATGGTCGGTGTCGACCGCGCCCTGTTTCGGAATCAGGTCGCGCACATGGCCATAGGACGCCAGGGCAACGAACTCCTTGCCCAGGTACTTGGTCATGGTTTTCGCCTTCGCCGGCGATTCGACAACGATAAGGTTCTTCGCCATTCGCTACATTGACTACACGGTTCGTTCGACTCGGCCGCGAATTTCTGCAACCCGCGGGATGATTCCGGTACGCATTTTCAACGACACCGGGTGCTGCTTGTCAAGCCGAATTCTTTTCCAGAGGTTTTCAGGACGGGTGTGAACTGCGAAACAGGGCGGACCGGATAGCGGAAACCGGCTAGTTCAGATGCCCTTCCATCTCATCGAAGACCACGTCTTCCAGTAGGGCATGTGCGTATTCCTGGCCGGGCTGATTGAACAGCACCATAAGGATCACCCACTTCAGCTGGTCTATATCGAGCTCGTCGTTTCCCAGCGCCATGGCGCGATCGATGACCAGTTCCCGGCTGACGCCGTCAAGCACGCCACTTTGTTCCATGAACAACATAAAGCCGCGGGCCTCGGCATCGAGACGGGCCATCTCGTCGTCGCTGTAGTGGCGGATCGAACGACCGCTGGACGCGTGGGGAAGTTCGGCGGCGTTGTTGCGCAGGTTGGTCAGGTCTTCGAGCCAGTCGAAGGCCTTGTTGATATCACCGCGGGGAAATCCTGCCTGGGCGAGTTCGACTTCGATGGTTTCCTGATCGGGATTGAATTCGGAACCCTCTTCCATGTAGTTCTCGAAGAGATACATCAGGACGTCGAACATGTTCTCTTTCATCGCTCTCCTGTTACCACTTCGTGCGCTGGTAGCGACCATCCGCACAACTTTCCACGAGCCCCCGAAGCTCCATGTCCAACAGCATGGAGGAAATGGCCTCGGGCGTCAATCCGGTACGTTCCACGACTGTATCGACATCCACAGGATCCGCCCCCAGCTGGTCGAGAAAGCGGCGCTCGTCCTCGGTCGTGTCGACGGGCTTGTCGACCTGGGCCGATACAGCGGCGCGCAGACCACCCACCATCGGGCCAAGTTCCGCCAGAATATCGTCCGCGGTTTCCACCAGCTTGGCCCCCTGGCGAATCAGCGCGTGACAGCCGCGTGACAGGGGCGAATGAATGGAACCGGGAATGGCAAACACCTCACGCCCCTGTTCCCCTGCAAGCCGCGCGGTAATCAGGGACCCGCTGCGCACCGCCGCCTCCACCACCAGGGTGCCAAGGCTGAGGCCGGCGATGATGCGGTTTCGTCGCGGGAAGTTTTCCCGTTTCGGAGGTGTCCCGAGTGGGAACTCCGACACCAGCGCGCCATGTTCGGCGATGCGATGGGCCAGGGAATGGTGCGCCGGTGGATAAACCCGGTCGAGCCCGGTGCCCGCCACGGCGACGGTCTGTCCACCGGCGTCAAGGGCGCCTTCGTGGGCGGCGCCGTCGATCCCCAGGGCCAGGCCACTGGTGATGGTCAGTCCGGCGCCGGCCAGGCTGCGGGCAAAGGCCAATGCCGTCTCCCTTCCCACGGGCGTCGGGTTACGACTGCCCACCACGGCCAGCTGGGGGAAGCTCAACAGCGCCGGGTCGCCACGCACATAGAGGAAGGCCGGCGGGTCGGGAATCTCCCGCAACAGGCCGGGATAGATTTCATCGAGCACACTGATCAGATGATTGTCCGGCTGCCCGAGCCAATCACGATCGGATTCGAAGTCCTGTGCGTTGGCGATGGCCGTGGGCAGATCCGGGTGTGTGCCAAGCACGCGCGCCAATTGGCTTGCGGACGCGCCAACCGCCTGCTCCAGCGATCCGAATTGATCCACCAGGGCGAGAAGCGCCTCCGCATGGAGGCCCGGAAGGCGACTGAGTCGCGCGAGAACAAGTCGGCTTTCGTCGATGGTCATCCTTGACCTCGGGCTGGGTGATTTTGCTCGCGGGTCACCCGGACCCCGCGGGTGGTTCAGGGTGTAACCACCGCATCGTTCACGTGAATGGATCGGGTTGCGGACATGACCAGGGCATAGCTGACACGATCGAAGGTGCGGAACACCATGACCAGCCCGGCATCGTCATCGGGAAGCGCATAACGCGTGCGGGTGACCGGATCCAGGGCATCTCCAATGTGACGCTTCACACGCAGCACCGTGCCCTCATCGATGCCGTCACGCCGGCCCAGACTGAGGGCGACGACCTGGTGGGGCCCGATTTCCGAAACGGCATTCTCGCCGAGCAGGATCCAGCCGCGGACTTCCTTCTTCGGCGCATGGGGCTGATAGAACGGCAGGGCATGGGCCTTGGGCGCCGGAACCAGTCGATCCGTGGGCTGAATTTCCTGACGCGCCTTGACCATCAGCAGCTTGGTCGGATCGCCCGAAGTAATCACCCTGGCATCGCCCAGGTCCACGGCCTCGTAGCCGAGCAGCCTCCCGGTTTCCGGATTGACCAGGGCGGCGCCGCGCCGCACGATCTTGAAATCCTCGACGCCCGGCGGAATGGCGCGGGCATAGAACTCGCTTCCGGCAGCGAGGACAATGCGCCCCTCCATGCCAACGGTGATGTAGCCGGCGTCTTCCAGCTCATCGTGGGTGACTACCAGCGGGGCATCCAGGAAAGGCTCGATGTCGCCCGGCGGAATGGTCGGAATCGCCTTCTCCAGGGACTCCTCCCGGACCTGAGGCTCAAGCTTGACGGTGCGCTGATCCGGGGGAATGCCCATCGTGGTTTCGGCGGGAGCGGTCGGCGACAGTTTTTCCGTCCGTTCCACGGTGAGCACCGGCTCGCCGTTGACCATCTTGAACACGATCACGTCGCCGGGGTAGATCAGATGGGGATTCTTGATTTGCTGGTTGATGCGCCAGATCTTGGGCCAGTTCCAGGGACTGTCCAGGAAACGCGTGGCGATATCCCAGAGCGTATCGCCCTTTTGCACCACGTAGCGATCCGGGTGGCCATCTTTCATCTTGACCACATCGGCCAGGACCGGGGTGGCCATCACGAGCAGCGCAGACACGAGCAGCGCCGCGAAACGGTTCAGCGTGCGGGACATAGGGCAGAAACCCCCCTTGTTTTTACACCAGTGTAGTCAAGGCAAAAACCAAAAGCCAAGGGGCCTGTGGGGGAAATTTTCTTGTTATTCAGTCGCATTTCAAAGGATAATAAACCACTTTCGTAGCAATAGAAACCGCATTTCAGCCCCGACGAAGCCGACTTCGCCATGTCATTGCGAGCCATACTGCACTACCCGGACCCCCGCCTGCGCACCGTGGCGCAGGAAGTGGAAACCGTCGACGAGGAGATTCGCACCCTCGTGGATGACATGGCGGAGACCATGTACGAGGCGCCGGGGATCGGACTGGCGGCGACCCAGATCGACGTACACAAGCGCGTCATCGTCATCGATATCTCCCAGGAGCGAGACGATCTGCGCGTATTCATCAACCCGAAGATCGTCGTCCGCGACGGGGAGATCGTGCACGAGGAAGGCTGTCTTTCGGTTCCGGGGATCTACGAGCCGGTGCGGCGGGCCGAGCGGATCACGGTGCAGGCCCTGGACCGCGACGGCCGGTCCTTTGAACTCGAGGCCGAGGACCTTCTTGCGGTCTGCATCCAGCATGAAATCGACCACCTCGACGGCAAGGTCTTCGTCGACTATCTCTCGCCCCTGAAGCAACAGCGCATCGGCAAAAAGCTGCAGAAACGCGAGCGGATGACCCTCTAGGTCGTCGCACTATGAAACTAGTCTTCGCCGGCACCCCCGACTTCGCTGTGCCCAGCCTCGATGCACTGGTGCAGGGCGGACACGAGATTCTCGCCGTTTATACCCAGCCGGACCGACCCGCCGGCCGGGGCCGCCAGGCCCAGGCCAGCCCGGTCAAGCAATATGCCCTGGCCCATGAGCTGCCCATACACCAGCCCGAATCCCTGGTCGGCGAGGCGGAAACCCTGCGCGCCCTCGCCCCCGACGCCATGATCGTGGTCGCCTATGGCCAGATTCTGTCGGCCGCGATTCTGGAAATTCCCCGCCATGGCTGCCTGAATGTGCACGCCTCCCTGTTGCCCCGATGGCGCGGTGCGGCGCCCATCCAACGGGCCATCGAGGCCGGCGACGCACAAACGGGAGTCACCATTATGCAAATGGACGTGGGACTGGATACCGGCCCCATCCTGCTGCAGCGCGCCACACCTATTAATAAGGATGACACCGGAGGCAGCTTGCACGACCGCCTGGCGCAACTGGGCGCCGGGGCCCTGGCCGAGGCCCTGGATGCCCTCGCCGCCGGCAGCCTCGAGCCGCGGGTGCAGGACGAACAGTCCGCCAACTACGCATCGAAACTGAAAAAGCAGGAGGGCGCGCTGGACTGGACACAGTCCGCGGAACTGCTGGCCCGGCGGGTACGCGCCTTCAACCCCTGGCCGGTGGCCTACTGCCAGTGGAACGGAAAGCGACTTCGCGTCCTGGAGGCGCATGCAGAGGCCGGCGCCCAGAGCCTGCAAGCGGGTTCGGTGGTGGAAGCCGGGAACACAGGAATTCACGTGGCCACGGGTAACGGCATGCTGGTCCTGACCCGGCTGCAGGCGGAAGGCGGGACCGTGCAGGACGCAGCCGCGTTTCTCAACGGGCACGCACTTTCCCCCGGCGAAACACTTGGCTAGATCGTGAGCGGCAAGCGAGCGGAACCGCCACGCCTGCAAGCGGCACGGGCCCTGTTCCGGATCGTCGACGAACAACGCTCCATCGACTCGGTCATGGCCACGATTGCCGAGGGCCGGGACCGCGCCCTGGTTCAGGAGCTGGTCTATGGCGGTGCCCGCTGGTACCACCAGCTGGACGCCATCGCTGAACTGCTGTTGCAGAAACCGTTCAAGGCCAGGGACCGCGAGCTGCACATGCTGCTGATCCTCGGTTTGTACCAGTTGCGGCACCTGGACACCCGTGCCCATGCCGCGGTTCATGAAACCGTGGAGGCGGTTGCGGCGGCGGGCAAGCCCTGGGCGCGGGGCGTTCTCAATGCCTGCCTGCGCCGCGCGCAGCGGGAAGCGGACGATCTCGATGCCCGGGTCGATCGCGACCCGGTACTGCGATTCAGCCACCCCCGCTGGCTGATCCAGCAGCTGCAAGAAGCCTATCCGAATCAATGGGAAGCGATCCTCGATGCCAATAACCAGCGCCCGCCACTGCACCTGCGGGTCAACCGGCGACGGATCTCGCGCACCGACTACCTGGCGCGCCTTGCCGAAGCCGACATGACGGCCGCGGCGTTGCCGGCGAGCGACGTGGGCATCGCCCTGGCGCAGGCGGTACCGGTCACCGCCCTGCCCGGTTTTTCCGATGGTCTGGTCTCGGTGCAGGACGGCGCAGCCCAGTACAGTGCTGAACTCCTTGATCTCGCGCCGGGACAAAGGGTGCTGGATGCCTGCGCCGCGCCCGGAGGCAAGGCAACCCACATCCTCGAACGCGAACCCGGCATCGCATCATTGTGGATGGTTGAGCAATCTCCGGAACGCGCCACCATGATCGATGAGAACCTTCTGCGCCTGGGCCTCGAGGGCAAGGTCTGCACTGCCGATGCCGCCGCCCCCGGGACCTGGTGGGACCGGCAGCCCTTCCAACGTATCCTGCTGGATGCGCCCTGTTCCGCCACCGGTGTGATCCGGCGACACCCGGACATCAAACTGCATCGCACGCCGGAGCAAGTCCGCCATGTGGTGGAACTCCAGGCCCGGCTGCTGGATGCCTTGTGGCCCTTGCTGGACCGCGGCGGTAAGCTGTTATACGTCACCTGTTCGGTGCTGCCCGGGGAAAACGCCTTGCAGATCGGGGACTTTCTCGCGCGCGCCGCGGACGCCGTCCCGGTGGCGCTGGAACTCGCCGGCGCCCCCCGGGGCGAAGACGGCGTACAACTGCTACCGGGACAACAGGATGGCGACGGTTTCTACTATGCGTGTCTTGCAAAAAAATAGTGTTGCCCTGGCCGCCGGGTTCCTGCTCGTGCTGACCAGCGCGAGCGCCATGGCTTCGTTTGAGGTCAGCAAGATCGAGGCGAGCGCAGGGGAAGGAAAACTGACGGTGTCGGGGGAAATTGATCTCAGCCTCAACAACAAGGTGGAGGAGGCGGTCTCGAAGGGAATCCCGCTGGACGTGGAAATCGAGCTGCGGCTGTACCGGGAGCGGCCAATCATCTGGTCGCGCCGGGTTGCATCCTGGACCCTGCGCCGGCAGATACGTTACCACGCGCTTTCCGGACAGTATCTGGTGCTGTATCGCGACCGGCACCCCAGGGAACTCGAAAGCTTCACCTCCCTGCAGGAGGCGCTGCACCAAATGGGAACCCTGAACAGCATTGATCTCAAGATCGGTGAACCCATTCAGTCCTCCGGTCGCTACAAACTGGAGTCGCGCGTGACCCTGGACATCGAATCCCTGCCTCCGCCGCTTCGGCCGGTGGCCTATACCTCGTTAGCCTGGCACCTGAACAGCGGGTGGTCGACATGGACCGTGCAACACTAGCCCGAAATATCCGGCGCGTTCCTCCCCTGGCCCTGCTGTCGGTACTGTTGCTGCTGGCGCTGGTGCTGATGAATGCAGCGACCCAGAATTCGGAAGTCTTCGGAAAGCTCTATTCCCTGCTCCTGCTGATCAACCTCATCGGGATCGTCGTCCTCCTGGGATTGATCGCGTTCAACCTGTACCGCCTCGTGGTGCAGTACCGGTCGCGCGTCATAGGTTCGCGCCTGACCCTGCGACTTTTCGGGATGACGGTTCTGCTTTCCATCATTCCCGTGATCATCGTCTTCTTCTTTTCCCTGCAGGCGATCAACCGCGGGATCGACAGCTGGTTCGACGTAAAGGTGGAGAAGGCGCTGGACGATGCCCTTCTCCTCGGGCGCACCGCCCTCGATGCCATCAAGCAGGACCTGGTCAACAAGGCGCACGATATGGCGACCCAGTTGTCCGGAACCTCGGGCAAACTGGTGGTGCCCACACTCAACTACTTGCGCGAACAGTACAACGTATCCGAGCTTGCGCTGTTCACCACGGAAGGCCGGGTCATCGGGTTCAGCGCACAGGAAGGACCGGAATCCGACACCCTGGTGCCGGATGCCCCCAGCGAGGCGGTACGCGCGCAGATTCGCCGGGGCCTGAATTATGCCAACCTGGATCCGGTGGAAGACGGCGAACTGCGTCTTCGCGTGGTGGTACCGGTGTACCCGCGCGATGTGGGCGCACCGCAGAATGTCCTTCAGATCCTGCAGCCCTTGCCCAATCGTTATGCCAATCTTGGGGAAAGCGTTCAGTCGGCCTTCGCCGAATATGAAAAGCTGGTCTATCTTCGTGGCCCCTTGAAGTTCGGGTTCACGCTGACCTTGTCCCTAGTGGCCCTGGTGACCGTGCTGATGTCGCTGTGGGCATCCATACTGGCTTCGCGGCGCGTCGCCGCACCGCTGCGCGATCTGGCGGAGGGTACCGCCGCGGTCGCGGCCGGCAACTACCGCACCCGCCTGCCGGTTCCGGGGAACGATGAGGTTGGCGTGCTGGTCAAATCGTTCAACGAGATGACCACCCGAATCCACGAGGCCCAGACGGAAATCAAGCGTGGGCAACGCGAGGCGGAGATACAGCGCACGTATCTCGAAACCGTGCTCACCCATCTTTCATCGGGTGTGCTTTCCTTCGACGCCCGCACCAACCTGCGGACCTACAACGCAGCGGCAAATCACATCCTTGGCCTGGAACTGGAGGACGGCATCGGAAACCACCCCGACTGGATGCGGGAGTCGGATGCCCGGCTCGGGCCGTTGGTCGATATTCTCAACGAGAACATGAAAGACGGCCCGCGTGACTGGCAGGCGGAGGTTCTGTTGCAGCGCGGATCGGAGCGCACAGTGCTGATGGTGCGCGGCAGCCGCCTGCCCGGTCTGCGCGGACGCCTGGGTGGCCACGTAATCGTGTTCGACAACATGACCACCCTGATCCAGGCACAACGCGATGCGGCCTGGGCGGAAGTGGCGCGCCGCCTTGCCCATGAGATCAAGAATCCACTTACACCGATCCAGCTATCCGCGGAGCGGATCCGGCAAAAATGCATGGACCAGTTGCCGCAGAAGGAAAAGGAAACCCTGGACCGGTCCACCCGCACGATTGTAGACCAGGTTGATTCGCTCAAACGCATGGTCAACGACTTCTCCAGCTATGCCAGACCGGTGCCCATGCAATCCTCGCTCGTGGACATCAACGATCTGGTACGGGATGTTGCCGACATGTACCGTGGCAAAAGCGAGCGCCCCGACCTCGAACTGGAGCTGGCCGATGCACTGCCGTCGCTGCGGGCCGATCCGGGACGCCTGCGCCAGGTGCTGCACAATCTTCTGCTCAATGCCGGCGATGCCCTTGCCACGCGCAAGGATGCCAGGGTCATCATCGGTACGCGTGTGATTGGCGAGTCGCCCAATCGCCAGCTCGAGCTCGAGGTACAGGACAACGGACCGGGTTTCCCTGAGGGATTGCTGGACCATTTGTTCGAACCCTATGTCACAAGCAAGGAAAAAGGCACGGGGCTTGGTCTGGCGATCGTGAAGAAGATCGTCGAGGAACACAACGGCAGCCTGGTTGCCGCCAACAACGAAACAGGGGCCTGCGTGACGCTGCATCTGCCGCTGGATGAAGCGGTGGGTGAATCGAACACCGGCACCAGGAAGCGACAGGCATGAACCCGGAACACATCCTCGTCGTCGATGACGAACCGGAAATCCGGCGCCTCGTGCAGGAAATTCTCATGGACGAGGGCTATCGCGTCACCACCGCGGCGAAGGCCGCGGCCGCGGCCGAGGCCGTGGGAATCGAAAAACCGGATCTGGTCCTGCTGGATATCTGGCTGCCCGACGGGGACGGCATCGCCCTGCTCAAGGACTGGTCCACCGCCGGGTCACCGCCCTTTCCCGTGGTCATGATGTCCGGCCACGGAACCGTGGAAACGGCGGTCGAAGCCACCCGCCTGGGGGCCTACGACTTTATCGAGAAACCGGTGTCCATGGCCAAGCTGCTGGTGACCATTCGCCGGGCGTTACAGGCCGAAGCACTGCGTCGAGAAAACCTTTTGCTTCGACGCAGCCAGCTCACCGCCTCCGAACTGGTTGGGAACAGCCCCGCCATGGCCGCCCTGCGTGAAAATATTACGCGCATCGCCGCCACCAATACCTGGGTCCTCATCACCGGCGAACCCGGCAGCGGCAAGGGGGTTGCCGCACGCTACCTCCATCGCATCAGCCCCCGCGGCGACGGGCCCTTTGTCGAAGTCAGTCTGGGCGCCATTCCTCCAGAAAACGTCGCGGTGCAGCTGTTCGGCAACGAACGGGGCGACGAGGTTACGCCGGGCAGCTTCGAGCAGGCCGACGGCGGGACGCTGTTGCTGGACGAGGTGGGAGACCTGGATCTGGCCGCGCAGGCGCAATTGCTCAATGCCCTGGAGGCCGGTCGCTTCCTGCGCGTGGGCGGAAACTCACCGGTGAGCGTGGACGTACGAATCGTGGCAGCGACCAACCAGGACCTGGCGGCGGCGGTGAAGGACGGCCGATTCCGCGAAGACCTGTACTATCGATTGAACGTCGTTCCGGTGGAGATGCCGCCGCTGCGCGAACACGCCGAAGACATCCCCGCCCTGGTCACCTATCAACTGGAGTGGCTGGCACAGAACGACCACCTGCCGTCACGCGACCTGGAGCCGTCGGCCATGACGGCACTGACGAAGTACTCCTGGCCCGGGAACGTGCGCGAACTGAACAATCTACTGCAGCGCCTGCTGATTCTGAACCGGGGCGGGCCCATCAGTGCCGAGGAAGTGCACCAGGCCCTGCGTGGCGTCGGGGTGAACGCGGAATCCATCGAGTTTCCGGTGGAGCTGTTTGGACAACCCCTGCGCGAGGCGAGGGACGCCTTCGAAAAATCCTACCTGGAAAACAATCTGCAGCGCACCAACGGCAACATCACCATGCTGGCCGAGATCTGCGGGATGGAACGCACCCACCTGTACCGCAAACTCAAGCACCTGGGGATCATGCCCAATCGCCGCAAGGAAAAATAAGGCTTCAATCGCTATGGTTTTGCCATTACTCTAACGCGCCATGAAGATCATCATCCTCGGTGCCGGTCAGGTCGGAACGTCTGTGGCCGAAAATCTCGTCAACGAGGCCAATGACATCACCGTTATCGATCTGGACGGGCGTCGGCTGGAGGAGTTGCAGAACCGCCTGGACCTGCGCACCGTGCATGGCAACGGCGCGCACCCGGATACGCTGCGGCGTGCCGGTGCGGAAGATGCCGACCTGATTCTGGCCGTCAGCAACAGCGACGAGATCAACATGGTCGCGTGCCAGATCGCCTACTCCCTGTTCCATACGCCGACCAAGATCGCGCGCATCCGCGCGACGGAATTTCTCTCCCATCCGGAGATCTTCACCCAGGAAGCGATTCCCATCGATGTCATCATCAGTCCCGAGCAGATCGTGACGGACTACATCCTGCGCCTGATCGAATATCCCACCGCCCTGCAGGTTCTGGATTTCGCCGGTGGACTGGTGCAACTGGTGGGCGTGCACGCCCTGGCCGATGGCCCGCTCGTGGGCCATGAGATACGGGAGCTGGCCGAACATCTTCCCAATGTCGACACGCGCGTCGCCGCCATCTATCGACAGGACCGGCCCATCCCGCCGGAAGGATCGACCATCATCGAGAAGAACGATGAGGTCTTCTTCATCGCCGCGAAAAAGCATTTGAAGTCGGTCATGGCAGAGCTGCGCAAGCTCGAGCGCAGTGCGCGCCGGGTCATGCTCGCTGGCGGTGGCAACATCGGCCTGCGCCTGGCGGAGAGCCTGGAAAAGAGCGGTTATTCGGTGAAGTTGATTGACCGCAACCCGGAGCGCACACGGGAGGTGGCCGAACGCCTGCACAAGACCGTGGTACTCATGGGCGATGCCGCCGACGAGGAACTGCTGATCCAGGAAGGGATCGAGGAGGCCGACGTGTTTTGCGCCCTCACCAATGATGACGAGGCCAATATTCTGTCGGCCATGCTTGCCAAGCGACTGGGTGCACGCAAGGTGATGTCATTAATCAATCGCGGATCCTATGTGGATCTGGTACAGAACGTCGGCGGCATGGATATCGCGATCTCGCCACAACAGGCAACCATCGGCAGCCTCCTGGCCCATGTGCGTCGCGGCGATGTGGTCGCCGTCCATGCCCTGCGTCGTGGTGCCGCCGAGGCAATCGAGGCGGTGGCCCACGGCGATTCCAGCACCTCGCGCGTGGTTGGCCGCACCATCGACGAGATCAAGCTGCCTTCCGGCATCACCATCGGTGCCATCGTTCGCGCCACTGAGGTATTGATGGCCCACCACGATACCGTGATCGAAGCTGACGACCATGTGATCCTGTTCGTGGTCGACAAGCGCCACATCCCGGACGTGGAGCGCCTGTTCCAGGTGGCGTACACCTTCCTGTAAGCGGCTTCTGTTCGCCATGAGCATGATCGACAACCTGGAAAACATGCTCACCACCGGCAAGGAAACCGCCCTGCTGCGCTACAGCCTCGGTGCCGAATACCTCAAGCTCGACGACTTCGCCAAAGCGATCCCTCATCTGCGGCGGGCGGTGGAACTGGATGAACAGTATTCGGCCGCCTGGAAGCTGTTGGGCAAGGCCTACGCCGGTGCCGAACGCGCCGAGGATGCAGTCGAAGCCTACACCCGTGGCATTGCCGTCGCAGAACACAAAGGGGACAAACAAGCGGCCAAGGAAATGCGGGTGTTCCTGCGGCGATTGCAGAAGTCGTCCTAAATCATCCCGCGCGCAAACTTCAGAAGACTTGGTCCCGGACGGGCCGCCAGCCTCGGCGATCATTTCGCGAGCGGCGGTCATCCTCGAATCGCACGCCGTCTCGTCGGTCCGTGCCTTTGCGCCGCTCGCCGAGCGCGCGCCGCTCCTCGACAAATCCGCCACCGGGGAGCTCGACGAAGCCCTTGGCCCTCATCTTCAATCGGTATTCGAGCAGGTTGAATCCGCAATGATTGCAGGTATCGCCAGTCACGCGGCTGCGACAGGATGGACAGGACAAGGACGGCGGTTGTTCTTCATTGCCAGGCTCCTGCGGCAGGATCTCGCACAGGGCACCCAGCTTCTTCATGCGGGCCTGGAAACGCCGCGCATCCTCCCATGACAGATTCCGACCGACCTGGACGGCTCGGCCCGAAAAAAGTGAATCCAGCTTTTTCGCCGAGAGTCGGAACCGGCGCTTGATGTTTTGCCGAACCTCCGCGACATTTCTGCCATGCACCGGCAACCCGGTAAATACGACGTGATACTGTCCATCGACGGTCAACTCTTCAGCCATGGCTCTCCCCTTTCTTTCAGCCCCTAATCCGAACGGCGATCACGCGGTGCAGGCGGAATGCCTCGGTGCAGCCACCAGTCCCGCCGGCACCTGACCAGTGTAAATTATCTTGGCCGGACCCGGCCAGTGGCAATCATCCCATCCGTAGGCCATGCCGTGCTCTTCCAGCATCTTCTTGGCACGGGCGCAGTAAGGGCAGCCCGGCTTGGTGATGATGCTGACCGATTCCGGAATGCGCGCCTTCGGATTGATGTATTCGATCATGGTGTCGGCGTCGGACACCTCGAACGGATCACCCGGCTTGTCCGGCTCGATGAACTGCTTCTCCACCACACCGTCCTTCACCAGCATGGAGTAGCGCCAGGAGCGCTTGCCGAATCCAAGATCGCTCTTGTCGACGAGCATGTTCATACCTTCGGTGAACTCGCCGTTACCGTCCGGGATCAGGGTGACGTTGTCCGCCTCCTGGTCCTTTTTCCACTCGTCCATGACAAAGGCGTCGT
>JARRJV010000005.1:33000-88810 GCA_037388825.1 Acidiferrobacteraceae bacterium
CACGATCTCATCCACGCCATTCTCCTTGAACACCGCCGCGAGTTCGTTGTAACGCGGCAGGTGCGTGGACGAACAGGTGGGCGTGAATGCACCCGGCAGTGAAAACACCACCACGGTTCGTCCCTTGAAGATTTCGTCGCTTGCGAGGTCGACGAACTGTCCGTCCTTGCGTGCCTTGAATACAACACTGGGTACTCTCTGGCCTTCGTGACTCTTGAGCATGTCTGCTTTCCTCATCGCTGAATTGAATGGGTATCTACACCGCCTCGGCAAAGCCGCCGTCGGGCTCGCTCCGCGCCTGGCGCTGCTGCCATCGGTCCCAGACCTTTTCGTGGAAGTGGTACGCGACTGTATTGACCGCCGGTTCCACCAAAGCAATGGCGCCGCCGACGAGCACGCTGCCGCTGAGCGCGTAGCCCACCGTAAAAGCCACCGCGAAATGCACTACCGCGAAACTCATGGTCTTGGTCATGGCGTCTTCCTCCTCGGTCCCGGTCTGGAACTGTCTACGGGGAATATTATTGGGACGGCAGACTAATTGTTAAAATCGTTTGTTTCGAATATCTTGATAGGCAATGTCTATTAACATTTCCAAAGGGGGAGGCAGCCGATGAACCTGCGGGAACTGGAATATCTGGTGGCGGTGGACGAGGAGCGCCATTTTCACAAGGCCGCGCAGCGCTGTTTTGTCAGCCAGCCCACCCTCAGCGGCCAGTTGAAAAAACTGGAGGACGAGCTCGGTGCCTTGCTTGTGGAGCGGACCCGGCGGCAGGTGGTGATGACCGACGTCGGCGAGGCCGTGGCTGATCAGGCCCGGCGCATCCTGTCGCAAGTGAAGGCGATCAAGGACATCGTGCAGACGTATCGCGACCCAATGGCCGGAGAGTTACACGTCGGGCTGATCCCTACGCTGGCGCCCTATCTCCTCCCCTTGATCATGCCCGAGATTCGCCAACGCTACCCCCAGCTCAAGCTGTGGTTACATGAGTACCAGACCGCCGTGCTGCTGGATAAACTGCGGCGCGCGGAACTGGACCTGCTGATCCTGGCGCTTCCCGTAGAGACCGATGAATTCGCCGAGTTGGATCTGTTTCGCGAACCGTTCCTGCTCGCCACGCCGAGCGCCACCGATCTCGCGCACCAGCCCATGATCACCCTTGGAGATCTGGGTGAACGCGAGATGTTGTTGCTGGAAGAAGGTCACTGCCTGCGCGGCCAGGCACTGGACGTGTGCTTCATGGCAGGGGCAACCGAAAACGTTGGCTTCCATGCATCCAGCCTGGAAACGCTACGGCAGATGGTGGCCGAGGGGCTCGGCATCACCCTGATCCCGGAACTGGCGGTACCGGCGAAACAAAGGAAGAGCGATCCGATTCGCTACCTGCCCTTCGTCGACCCGAAGCCGAGTCGACGCATCGGCATGCTGTATCGCAAGGGGAGCTATCGCGAGGAAGCGTTCCTGAGTCTCAAGGAGCTAGTGCAGGAATCGCTGACGTCGAAAGACTAGCTCACACGACACCGCCTCCAGAACCAAAGCCCACGAATAGCGAAAAGTCGGGCCAACACCCACCACGCTGCCCCGTTGCCGCCTCCCTTGGGTTTGACCAACATCAAGCTTTTTAGATTAATTCTAAAATAATATGCCCACCCTGATGCTTGACCGAATGATAGGTGGTACCTATCAAATACTTCGTTACAAACGATTTTCTTGTAGATGGTCTTCTACCTAGAGTAGCGAAGCATTCCTGGTAATCGGCGGAATGCCTCGACTAGACAACCATCAAGGAGACGAAAATGGACGAAAAAGCCAAATGCCCCGTGATGCACGGCGCTGCTACCGAAAGCAGCATGTCCAACATGGAGTGGTGGCCCAAGGCGCTGAACCTGGACATCCTGCATCAACACGATCGCAAGACGAATCCGATGGGAGAGGACTTCAACTATCGGGAAGCGGTCAAGACCCTCGACTTCGAAGCACTTAAGAAAGACCTCCACGCCCTGATGACTGATAGCCAGGCGTGGTGGCCCGCGGACTGGGGCCATTACGGCGGCCTGATGATCCGCATGTCCTGGCATGCGGCCGGTTCCTATCGTACCGCGGATGGCCGCGGTGGTGCGGGCACCGGGAACCAGCGTTTTGCCCCCCTCAACTCATGGCCGGACAACGTCAACCTGGACAAGGCGCGGCGCCTGCTCTGGCCGATCAAGAAGAAATACGGCAACAAGCTCAGCTGGGCTGACTTGATCGCGTACGCGGGCACCATCGCCTATGAATCCATGGGCCTAAAGACTTTTGGTTTTGGCTTCGGCCGCGAGGATATCTGGCATCCGGAAATGGATACCTACTGGGGTTCGGAGAAGGAATGGTTGGCGCCTACCGGTAGTGAAGGCAGCCGCTACTCCGGCGAGCGGGACCTGGAAAATCCGCTGGCCGCGGTAATGATGGGTCTGATCTACGTTAATCCCGAAGGCGTGGATGGCAAGCCGGATCCGCTCAAGACCGCCCATGACGTGCGCGTGACCTTTGCCCGCATGGCCATGAACGACGAGGAAACCGTTGCACTGACCGCCGGCGGCCATACCGTTGGCAAGACCCACGGCAACGGTGATGCCACATTGCTCGGCCCCGAACCCGAAGCTGCGGGGCTGGAAGACCAGGGTCTGGGCTGGATCAACAAGACCAAGCGAGGCATTGGGCGCGATACGGTGTCCAGCGGTCTTGAAGGTGCCTGGACGACGCATCCGACCCAGTGGGACAACGGTTATTTCCAGCTACTTCTCAACTACGACTGGGAACTGAAGAAGAGCCCAGCCGGTGCCTGGCAGTGGGAGCCGGTCGACATCAAGCAAGAAGACAAGCCCGTCGATGTTGAAGATCCTTCAATTCGCCACAACCCGATGATGACAGACGCCGACATGGCCATGAAGATGGACCCGGAATATCGCAAAATCTCCGAGCGTTTCTACAAAGATCCCGAGTACTTCTCGGAAATGTTTGCGCGGGCCTGGTTCAAACTGACGCACCGTGACATGGGACCCAGGGCACGCTACATCGGTCCCGATGTGCCGAAGGAAGAACTGATCTGGCAAGACCCGGTTCCGGCAGGCAACACCGGTTACGATGTGCGGGTGGTAAAGGAAAAAATCGCGGCCAGCGGTCTTAGTATTGGCGAGATGGTTGCCACTGCGTGGGACAGCGCCAGAACCTTCCGCGTTTCGGATATGCGCGGCGGTGCAAATGGCGCACGTATCCGCCTGGCTCCTCAGAAAGACTGGGAAGGCAACGAACCGAAACGTCTGGCAAAAGTTCTGTCTGTGCTTGAACCGATTGCCGCCGAGAGTGGCGCCAGCGTTGCGGACGTGATTGTGCTGGCGGGTAACGTCGGAGTTGAGCAGGCGGCAAAGGTGGCTGGCTCTGAAGTTACTGTTCCTTTCTCGCCGGGACGCGGGGATGCGACGGACGAGATGACCGACGTTGAATCTTTCGAATGGCTGGAACCCGTCCATGACGGGTACCGCAACTGGCTCAAGAAGGATTACGTTGTCAACGCGGAAGAGCTGATGCTGGATCGCACTCAACTGATGGGGCTCACTGCTCCCGAGATGACGGTGCTGGTTGGCGGCATGCGCGTGCTTGGCACCAACCACGGCGGCACCAGGCATGGTGTGTTCACCGATCGTGAAGGGGAATTGACGAACGACTACTTCGTGAACCTTACGGACATGAACTACACGTGGAAGCCTGCCGCCAACGGACTGTATGAAATCCGCGACCGGAACACGGACAATGCCAGGTGGACGGCAACACGAGTCGATCTCGTTTTCGGCTCCAACTCGATCCTTCGCGCCTACGCCGAGGTCTATGCGCAGGACGACAACAAGGAAAAGTTTGTGCAGGACTTCGTAGCGGCATGGGCGAAGGTGATGAACGCCGATCGCTTTGATCTTGCCTGATTTCCGGCACCCTGCCCCGCGCCAACAAAAAGTGTGGCGCGGGGTACGGGGACCCGGTCCAGTTGCAGATCCTTGTGGAGCGTCCCGCAAATGCTTGTCGCGGGCGAAAGGAAAAGCTAGCGATAGAAGTTCGGCTCGCCTTCCGGCCGGGTCTTGAATCGCTTGTGCACCCAGAAGTACTGCTCCGGCATCTCCAGCACCGCCTGCTCGATGACCTCATTCATGCGCCGCGCATCAGCGAGATCATCGCCGGTGGGAAAATCTTCCAGCGCCGGTTCGAGGATGACCTCATAACCATGGCCCCATGGCAGCTGGCGCGTGAAGCAGGGGATGACCACCGCATCCATGATCTTCGTCAGCCGGCCGAGGGTGGTCATGGTCGCCGCCGGCACACCGAAGAACGGGATGAAGGCGGCATTCTTGCGCCCGGCGTCCTGATCAGGAATGTAGTGCAGCAAGGCACCCTGTTTCGCCACCTTCACCGCCGCCATGATGCCCTCGCGCATCTCGACCATGGTCCCCTTGAAGCGCTCGCAACCGACCTTTCCGGCCCGGTCGAAAACCGGGTTGCGCAGGGTTCGGTAGATATCGACTACCGGGACATCGATCGAAAGAAAGATGCCGCCGATTTCCACCGACACGAAGTGAGCCACCAGGAGGATCACATTGCGGTCTTCCTGCAGCGCCTTGTCCAGAGGGGCAGGGTCGCGAACATGGATCAGGCGACGCATACGCCTGGCGCCCGCAAACCAGGCCACCGTGGTTCCGAATACAGCGCGCCCGGCGGCGTGGAAGTGCCTGCGCAACAGCCGGCGCCGCTGCACCGGACCCCATTGCGGGAAGCAGGCATCGATGTTTGTTTTCGCCACGTGCCGGCGCCACGGAGCCAGGCGGTACATCAGCTCGCCGAGGATGGTACCGAACAGGGACAGCAGCGGCAGGGGCAGGAGGGCGATCGTTCGCAACAGCCCCAGGCCGACCCAGCTGGGCCAGTACCGCGGGTGCCACAACGGGACAGTCCTATTTCTTGCCATAGGGAGATGGTGCGCCGTCGGGCCGTGTCTTGAAACGACGATAGGACCAAAGATACTGCTCCGGGGTTTCGCGGATGGCCCGTTCCATGACCTCGTTGATCCGGCTGGCGTCCGCCACATCGTCGCCGGTTGGGAAATTTTCCAGAGGCGGCAACATCTCGATCTCGTAGCCCTGACCGCCGGGCCTGATGCGACTGAACAGGGGGATCACTGCCGCACCGGTCAGCTTTGCCAGTCGGGCGAAGGCCGTGTACGTGGCGGCGGGCTGGCCAAAGAATGGCGCGAATACGAAATCCGTGTCGCTCCGATCCGGATCCTGGTCGGGAAGGTAGTACAGGGTGTAACCATCGCGCACCGCGCGAATGATGGGCTTGAAGCTCTCATATCGCTCCACCACCAACCCCCCGTGTCGCGACATGGCGTGACGCAGGGCCTGGTGCAGCATGGGATTGCGCGGCTTGCGGTAGACACCAATCATCGGCCAGCGTGTGGATACATAGATTCCGGCGGCCTCCAGGAACAGGAAGTGCGGAGTCATGAACAGAACCCCCTTTCCATCCGCAAGTGCCTTGTCCACGTGCTCGCTTCCGCGGATCCGGACCCTGCGCTCGTACTGTTTTCGCGAACCAAACCAGGAAAAACCGAGAGCAACGAAGGCGCGCCCGGCAAACCGATAGTAGCGCCGGCGAAGACTCTCGCGTGCGCGCTCGTCGAGCTCGGGAAAACACATCGCCAGATTGGTACGAATGGTGGTGGTGCGATGAATGCGTGAGACGATATCACCGAGGATGGCGCCCAGCACCCACACCATTCGCTGCGGCAGGACGGCAAAAAGATGGAGCAGGCCATACAGCATCCAGCCCGACCAGTAACGCGGCTGCCAATACTCCCGCAGCCGCGGCCTTGCCGACCGGTAGCGATCCTTATCGAGCATAGGGAGAGGCCTGGCCGTCGGGGCGAGTCCGGAAATACTTGAAGGTCCACATGTACTGCTCGGGTGCGCGTCGAATCATCTCACCCAGTACCGCGTTCATGCGCGCGGCATCCCTTTCTTCATCGCTACCGGGGAAATCTGACAGGGCGGGTCCAATGATAATTCGGTATCCCTCGCGGCTCGAGACACGCACAACGGAGGTGGGGAGCACCGCGGCATTGGTGATGCGGGCCAGACGACTGAGCGCCGTTATTGTGGCGGAAACCGTGCCCAGGAATGGAACGAATACGGATTTTTCGGGGCCGAAGTCCTCGTCCGGAAGATAGTAAAATCCGTATCCCGATTTCAGGGCGCGCACAACCGGACGCAGCCCCTGTTCGCGAAGAAACAGGTGGCCGGAAAACCGTTTCCGGCCACGGGTGGCGACCCAGTTCACCAGAGGATTCTTCATCGGTTTGATCAAGCCCACCTGGATAAACTGGCGCGAGATCAGCGGGCCACCTACTTCCAGTCCGGAGAAGTGGCCGGTCAGCAAGATCACCGGTCGACCCTGCGCGAGCGCGGCCCGGTAATGCTCCTTGCCCTCCATCCTAATATAACGGTCGAGAAACGAAGGCCGGGCCCACCAGATCAGCCCAAGATCCAGCAGACATTGCCCATGGACAAGGAAATGCTTACGCGCCAGGTGCTCGCGCGCACCGGCGTCCATCTCGGGAAAACACAGCTCGATGTTGGTGCGAGCGATCTCACGCCGTTTGCGGCTTGTCCGGTAGAAAAGGTACCCAAAGCCGGCCCCCACCAGTCCCCACAGTTCCCGGGGCACGATGCGCCCCAACATCAGCAGCGAAAGTAATAGCCACACCGGCCAGAACCGAGGCGCGAGAAAACGCCACTGAAACCGGGGGTCGTAACCATCCAGGTCTTTGGCAACGGGATCCGGCGAATTCTGTGCTTGATTCTCCATATACTGCCGTCTTATACCCATTCGATAACTAGTATTTCCCACTACGATTTGTTTCTTGGGATCAATAGGTTCCAAATACCCATTTTCACCAAAGTAGGTGCCTACGATGCCTATATTTCGCAGATTGTTATCCAAAGTGGGAAAAACTTTCTCATTTTTCCCTCATTTTGCCGCCGCCCGGAGCAGCCGTCCGGGCCCCCAACACGAGCGGCCTGGCTGATGCCGGCCACGCAATATCCACTAACACCCGGCGTCTATTGGTCATTCGCACGCGGCCGTTAAAGTGTATTCACCGGTTGGTGCTGGTACACTTTCGGCCTCGCGTTAACCCTAGCACGGAGTACTCACGCCCATGGTGGATAGCTACCTCTTCTCTTCCGAATCGGTCTCCGAGGGCCATCCGGACAAGGTGGCAGATCAGATTTCCGATGGCGTTCTCGACGCCATCCTGGACCAGGACCCGGCAGCGCGCGTCGCCTGTGAGACCCTGGTCAATACCGGTCTCGTCGTGATTTCGGGAGAGATTACCACCAAAGCGTGGGTGGATTTCACCGACGTGGCGCGCAGCACGATCAAGCGCATCGGCTACGAACCCGGCATGGGTTTCGACTGGCAGTCCTGCGCGGTCCTGGTTTCCCTGGACAAGCAATCCATCGATATTGCCCAAGGCGTGGACGAAGGCACCGGTGTCGACCTGGACCAGGGCGCCGGAGACCAGGGGCTCATGTTCGGCTATGCCAGCAACGAAACCCCGGAACTCATGCCCATGCCCATCCACCTGGCGCACCGCCTCACGAAGCGCCAGGCCGAGGTACGAAAAAGCGGAACGCTCGCGTGGTTGCGCCCCGACGCCAAGTCCCAGGTGACCGTGCGTTACGAGGACGGCAAGCCCGCCGGCATCGACACCGTTGTGCTCTCCACCCAGCACGCGGAAGAGATTTCCCACAAGGACCTGCAGGAAGCGGTGATGGAAGAAGTCATCAAGCCTGTGCTGCCGGCGGAGTGGCTGGATGCCGATACAAAATACTTTATTAATCCCACGGGGCGTTTCGTGATCGGCGGTCCCGTGGGCGATTGCGGCCTCACCGGGCGAAAGATCATCGTTGACACCTACGGTGGCATGGCCCGCCACGGCGGCGGCGCCTTCTCCGGCAAGGATCCAAGCAAGGTCGACCGATCGGCCGCCTACGCCGGCCGTTGGGTGGCGAAGAACGTGGTGGCCGCCGGTCTGGCCGACCGTTGCGAGGTGCAGGTGGCCTATGCCATCGGTATCGCCAAGCCGGTGTCCATCCATGTTGATACCTTCGGCACCGGCCGCATCGGCGACCGCGAAATCGCCAAACTGATCCAGGAACATTTTGACCTGCGGCCCAAGGCCATCATCCAGAACCTGCATCTGCTGCGGCCGATCTATGCCGCCACCGCCGCCTACGGTCATTTCGGCCGTGAGGACGAAGGCTTCACCTGGGAGAAGACCGACAAGGCCGACGCACTTCGCGAGGCCGTCGGCGCCAGGGCCGCGAAGAGCGCGTGACCGCCTAGCGACAATTACACACTGAAATCGGCCCGCCCGGGCCACCGGCTTTGAGGAGCGTTGCGACAGGATTGCCTGCCAGGCTCGAAGCACGGGACCTCGATTCAACGGCGCTCGTTCACAGACTGGAGAACTGTCCATGAACGCTGTCATCGATTCCAATTTCACCGACTACAAGGTTGCCGACATCGGCCTTGCCGACTGGGGTCGCAAGGAAATCAGCATCGCCGAGAGCGAGATGCCCGGTCTTATGGCGCTGCGCGAGGAATACAAGGGCAAGACCCCGCTCCAGGGCGCACGCATTTCCGGCAGCCTGCACATGACCATCCAGACCGCGGTGCTCATCGAAACCCTGGCCGAACTGGGGGCGGAGATCCGCTGGGCCTCGTGCAACATCTTCTCCACCCAGGACCATGCCGCCGCCGCCATCGCCGCACGCGGCATCCCGGTGTTCGCGTGGAAGGGTGAGAGCCTGGAGGAATACTGGTGGTGCACCGAGAAGGCCCTGACCTGGCCCGACGGCGAGGGCCCGAACATGATCCTCGACGACGGTGGCGACGCTACCATGCTGGTGCACAAGGGCGTGGAATTCGAGGCCGCCGGCAGCGTGCCCGAGGCCAAGGCCGATGCCAATGAGGAGTGGAAGGTCTTCCTCAACCTGCTGCGCAACAGCGTCCAGAATGCGTCCGGCAAATGGACCACTCTTGCCAAGGGCATCCGCGGGGTCACCGAGGAAACCACCACCGGCGTGCACCGCCTGTACCAGATGCAGGAACGCGGCGAACTGCTGTTCCCGGCCATGAACGTCAACGACTCCGTCACCAAGTCCAAGTTCGACAACTTGTACGGCTGCCGCGAGTCGCTCATCGACGGCATCAAGCGCGCCACCGATGTCATGGTCGCCGGCAAGATCTGCATCGTGCTCGGCTACGGCGATGTTGGCAAGGGCTGCGCCCAGGCCGTCCGCGGCATGGGCGCCACCGTGTGGGTCACCGAGATCGATCCCATCTGCGCACTGCAAGCGGCGATGGAAGGCTACCGCGTCGTCGACATGAACGAGGCCTGCAAGCAGGGTGATATATTCGTCACCACCACCGGCAACGTCAGCGTCATCAACCACGACCACATGGCGGCGATGAAGAACGAGGCCATCGTCTGCAACATTGGCCATTTCGATTCGGAGATCGACATCGCCTCCCTGGAAAAATACCAATGGGAGGAGATCAAGCCACAGGTAGATCACGTCATCTTTCCCGACGGAAAGAAGATTATCGTGCTGGCCAAGGGCCGCCTGGTGAATCTGGGTTGCGCTACCGGCCACCCGAGCTTCGTCATGTCGGCCTCCTTCACCAATCAGGTGATGGCACAGATCGAGCTGTTCACCCGCGGCGGTGAATACGAGAAGAAGGTGTTCGTGTTGCCCAAGATCCTGGACGAAAAAGTGGCGCGCCTGCACCTGAAAAAGATCGGCGCCTATCTGACCCGCATGAGTGCGGAGCAGGCAGACTATATCGGTGTGAGCCAGGACGGCCCGTACAAGCCCGATCACTACCGTTACTAAGGTCGTACCGTACCGGGAGGGCCGTGGGCGACCGATCCACGGTCTTCGCTCCCCCCTAACGTACTTTGCGGTGTGGTGCCATGACCGACAAGAAAAACAACCGCATCTACAGTTGCGAGTTCTTTCCTCCGCGGACCGATGCCGGGCGCGACAACTGGCGCGCGGCGCTGGATGAGCTGGCGCATCTGAAGCCCGCGTATTTCTCCTGCACCTATGGCGCCGGTGGCACGGACCAGTCCGGCACCCGGGAAACCATAAAGGAGATTATCGACCGGGGTTTCCCGGCCGCGCCCCACATCACCTGTATCGGTTCCACGCGGGAGAAGATCCGCGACCTGTTGCTGGACTACCGCGACCTGGGCGTGAACCGCGTGGTTGCCCTCCGCGGCGATCTGCCCGAGGGCATGACCGACCCCGGTGAGTTCCGCTACGCGGACGAACTCGTGCAATTCATTCGCGAGGAAACCGGCGACCGCTTCTTTATCGAAATCGCGGCGTACCCGGAAAAGCACCCGCAGGCTGCCAGCCTGCAGGAAGATCTGCTGAACTTCCGCAAAAAGGTTGATGCCGGCGCCGACAGCGCCATCACCCAGTATTTCTACAACCCGGACGCGTACTATCGTTTCGTGGATTCGCTCGCAGCCGCCGGCGTGGAGATTCCGGTGGTGCCCGGCATCATGCCCATTACCAACTACAAGCAACTGGCCCGTTTTTCCGCCAACTGTGGTGCCGAGATTCCGCGCTGGATTGCCACACGCCTGGACGGGTTTGGCGATGACCTTGATTCAATTCGGGAATTCGGTCTGGACGTTGTAACGCGCCTGTGCCAACAATTGCTGGATCATGGCGCGCCGGGTCTGCACTTCTACACCCTGAACCGCGCCCAACCCACGGGGACGCTGTGGCACAACCTAGGGCTCTGATCCTGCCATGAAGACCTTTCGCTGCACCTGCGGCAACACGCTTCAGTTCGAAAACTACCGCTGCCTGGTATGCGGCCGTACGCTGGGGTTTCTTCCCGATCATGGGGTGCTGAGCGCGCTGGAACAGGACCAGGGCTACTGGAAGGCGCTGAATCCGATCGCATCCGATGCCCGCTATCGCCAGTGTCGCAACTACGCAGAGGAAAACGTGTGCAACTGGATGGTGCGCCTGGAAGACGGCAACGCCTACTGCGTTTCCTGTCGGCTCAACCACGTCATCCCCGATTTGTCCGAACCCCACAACAAGGTGCTATGGGCCCGCATCGAGCGCGCCAAGCGCCGGCTGGTGTATACCCTGCTGTCCCTGGGACTGCCGATCGTGGGACGGGATGCCGACCCGGTTCGCGGGCTTGCCTTCGAATTCCTCGCCGATACGCCCAGCGATACCGAGTTTACCGACGAGATCAGCCCGCAGGAGCGGGTCATGACCGGCCACCGCGCGGGCCTGATCACCATCAACATCGCCGAGGCGGATCCGGGCACACGCGAGGACATTCGCGAAAAAATGAACGAGGCCTATCGCACCCTGCTCGGACACTTCCGCCACGAGATCGGACACTTCTACTGGATGCGACTGGTGGAAAACACTGACTGGATCGCACCGGCCCGCGAACTCTTCGGCGACGAGCGCCAGGACTATGCGGCTGCGCTTGCACGCTACTACCAGGGCGGGCCACCGGCGAGCTGGTCCGAACACTTTATCAGCCCCTATGCGGCGTCGCATCCGTGGGAAGACTGGGCCGAGACCTGGGCCCACTACCTGCACATAGTCGACACCCTGGAGACGGCCCACGATTTCGGATTCAGCATGCGCGGCAAGCCTGTGACCTCACCCCACGAGGTACTGGACCGCGAGGTACAGTATGCCTATGGAATGAATGTCCGCCGGGCTACTTTCGCCAACCTACTAGAAGACTGGGTACAACTGACCGTTGCACTCAATTCCCTCAATCGAAGCATGGGGCTTCGCGACCCCTATCCCTTCGCCCTTTCGCCGGGTGCAGCCCAGAAACTCGGCTTCATTCACCAGCTGGTGCAGGATTCCGTCACCGACTAATCCTGCTCCCAGTCGAAGCGCGGCAGGGTATCGAAGACCTGCTGCAAACCCTCCCCCCAGGCTTTCTTGAGTGAATCAAAGTAGGGCGTATCGGCGTCGAAGGTTTCCCGCCGTGCGAGTTTCAGACTGTCCGCCTCGTAGAATGCCAGTTCGATGGGCGGGCCGACGGAGATATTGGATCGCATGGTGGAATCAATGGACACCAGGGCGCACCGGCCGGCGTTCTCCAGGGAGGTCTGGGTCGTGATCACGCGATCCAGGATGGGTTTGCCGTACTTGGTTTCACCGATCTGCAGATAGGGCTTGGTCGGGGAGGCGGCAACATAATTCCCCTCCGGATAGACGAGATAAACGTCGTGGGGCTGGCCCTGGATCTGGCCGCCGATGATGAAACTGGCGCCAAAGGCTCCGCTGTCCGCTTCCTGTCCCTCCTCCTGGTAACGGCTTTGCACAGCATGGCTGACCGACCCCAGGTACTCCGCCGCCTCGAACAGGTAGTTCACGTTGCGAAGGTCATTGCCGGCCGGTGTATCCAGGTCCCGCTGAATCGCATTGATGACCCCCTGGGTGGTACCCAGATTGCCAGCGGTCAGGACCACGAACAGACGATCGGGGGTCGGCTGAAAGGAGTACATCTTGCTGTAGCTGCTTACCTGATCCACGCCCGCGTTGGTGCGCGAGTCGGAGGCGAAAATCAGGCCGGAATCCAGCCGAATGGCGAGACAGTAGGTCATGAACAAGGGTCCCGAAAAACGGATCGGCACCGTAACGGTGCGCGCGATACATATTGGTGCGTGCCCATCTCAGGCCAACCCCAAATTTGCACGCGCTGAAAAAAATAGCAAGATAAAATTCACGAGCCAAGCCGCAAGACGAAGACAATGTCCATCAATTGGAATGACTACCAAGAACTGGACTTCTACGACGAGCAGATTGCTGAAACCGGCAAGCCGATGAGGATCTGGATGACCGGCGAACCGCTTCCGAGGTCGCGATTCGTGGCATGGGCATCACCTTCACTGTGTATTCGGAGGAAGAGGGTGGCTCCATCGACCGCGCCTGGCCCTTCGACATCATTCCCCGTGTCATCCTCAAAAAGGAATGGAACAAGATCGAAAAGGGATTGCTGCAACGGGTGCGGGCACTGAACCTCTTTATCGACGATCTCTACCACAAGCAGCGCATCGTCAAGGCCGGCGTGTTTCCGGCGGAGTTGCTGGAGAACTCGAAGAATTTTCGTCCCGAGTGTGTCGGCATCAATCCCAAGTACCGGGTGTGGGCACACATCTGCGGGTCCGACCTGGTGCGTGACAAGGACGGCACCATGTACGTACTCGAAGACAATCTGCGCGTGCCCTCCGGGGTGTCCTACATGCTCGAGAACCGCGCCATCATGAAGCGCGTGTTCCCGGACCTGTTCGAGCACTACAACATCCAGCCGGTGGATGCCTACCCGGCCAAGTTATACGACATGCTGGCTTCGATCTCGCCACGCAGGCGCGACAAGCCGGAGATTGTTGTGCTCACCCCCGGCATCTACAATTCCGCGTACTTTGAGCACGCCTACCTGGCACAACAGATGGGCGTGGAACTGGTGGAGGGACGCGACCTGTTCGTGGATACGGATGACTGCGTGTACATGCGCACCGTCGGCGGCCTCGAACGCGTGGACGTGATCTATCGCCGCATCGACGACCTGTTCCTCGACCCGGAGGCATTCAACCCTGAATCCATGCTGGGTGTGCCGGGCCTGCTGCGTGCGTGGAAGGCGGGCAAGGTCAGTCTCGCCAACGCGCCCGGGGCCGGGGTCGCCGACGACAAGGTCGTCTATGCCTTTCTGCCCAAGGTGATCAAGTATTATCTCGGCGAGGAGCCCATCATCCCGAACGTGCCAACCTACCTGTGCATCGACAAGAAGGAGCGCGACTACGTGCTCGCCAATCTCGACAAGCTGGTGGTCAAACCGGCCAACGAATCCGGCGGCTACGGCATGCTCATCGGGCCCCAGGCGGACAAGGAGGAACGGGAACAATTCGCGCGACTGATTCGCCGCGATCCCCGCAATTACATCGCCCAGCCCTTGCTGACCCTGTCGACCACCCCGACCCTGACGGGCCAGCACGCCGAACCGCGCCACCTCGACCTGCGCCCGTTCATCCTTTCCGGCAAGGACCAATATGTCACCATGGGCGGACTCACCCGGGTGGCACTGAAGAAGGGTTCCACCGTGGTCAACTCCTCCCAGGGGGGTGGCAGCAAGGACACCTGGATCGTGGACGCCTGACATGCTGTCACGGGTAGCGGAAAGCATCTACTGGATGGCACGCTATATCGAACGCGTCGAAAACCTCGCGCGTATCGTGAACGTGAACGCCAACCTGCTACTCGATCTGCCCACGCGGATGACCGTGGGCTGGCAACCGCTGATCGATATCACCGGCAGCAAGCGCCTGTTCGCGAAGACCTACGATGAGGCGAGCGAACGCAATGTAGTGCGCTTCCTCGTCGCCGATACGGACTACCCCGGCTCGCTGGTGAGTTCGGTGAACCTTGCGCGCGAAAATGCCCGTACCATCCGCGACATCATTCCGCGCGAGGGGTGGGAGCTCATTAACGAACTGTACCTGGACATCAAGGGCAGCGTGGGTCCTGGCCTGGCACGCAAGAACCGGTTCGAGTTCCTGAACCGCATCATCGGCCGCACCCAGCAAATGACCGGCTTGCTCGCCGGGACAATGCTGAACGACCAGGGCTACGACTTCCTGCGCATGGGCCGCAACCTGGAGCGCGGCGACATGACCTCCCGTATCGTTGACGTGCAGTCGGGCAAGCTGCTGCCCAAGGAATCGGAAGAACTGGTGCCTTACGAAAACGCGCAATGGATGAGCGTGCTGCAGTCCCTCTCCGGCTATCAGGCCTACCGCCAGAAGGTGCAGGGACCGATTCGCCGCTCGCAGGTACTGCGCTTCCTGCTCCAGGATGTCCAGTTCCCGCGCAGCTTCGGCCATTGCGTGCGCGAGGTCGAAGCCTGCCTCAAGCACCTGCCGCGCAGCCGGGAGCCCTTACAGGCGATCAAGTCCGTTGCGCAAACGGTGCGTCGCACGAAGCTCGCGCCCCTGTCGGAGAAGGAACTGCACAAGTTTCTCGACGGCCTGCAAACCGAGCTTGGCGATGCCCACGAGTCTATCCAGAGCACGTACTTCCGCCACGACTGACCGCTTTCCCTGTAGAATTACGCCAACACCTGCTGCCGAGCCGTGGCGGACGCTTGCATGACTCCGGCCCAATCCGCACCGGAATGCCCCGATGAACATCCTGATTCATCATTTCTCCACTGCCTCCCAGATCGTCATCTGGTTCCTGTTTGCCGCTACGGTCATGGTCGCGGTCTGGCGGGCGCCCTGGCATCACCTGAAGGAAGCGGAATCGCTGCACATCCTGCTGGGCATAATCGTCGGCATCATGGTGATCTGGGCGCTGAAGGCCGGCCTCGCGGCCGGCCTGTCCATCCATCTGCTGGGTACGACCTTGCTGACCCTGATGTTTGGCTGGGCCTTCGCCATCCTGGGCATATTGGTCGTCTTGGTGGCCCACGCCATTCAATCCGGAAGCGGCTGGGCGGCATTGCCCATGAACACCCTGATGCTGGGGGCGCTTCCGGCGCTATTGAGCTACCTCATCTTCCGCGGCGTCGATCGCTTCCTGCCAAATAATTTCTTCGTCTACATCTTTCTCAATGCCTTCTTCGGGGCAGGGCTTGCGGTGGCGAGCGCCGTGTTCGCAACCAGCATCGTTCATATCGTGAGTGGCGCGTACCCGGCGTCGCTGGTCTGGTACAGCTATACGCGCTACGTGCCGCTGGTGATGTTTCCGGAAGGGTTTATCACGGGAATGCTGATGACCCTGTTCATCGCCTACCGGCCGGAATGGGTCAGCACCTTCGACGATGATCGGTACATCATCGGCAAATAGGTTCGGGAAAAACGAGCCCCGCCGCGCCTCATCTTCGCTCGTTCAGAAAGTGATCCCAATAGGGCGGATCGCTGATGCGCTCCTTGATGAAATCGATAAACACACGAGTCTTCGCCGGCAAGTACTTGCGCGAGGCGTACACCGCGTACAGGCTCATCTCCGTCGCCTTGTAATCTTCCAGTACCAGCCTCAACTCACCGCTGCGTATCGGGTCGCTGATCAGAAAGCTTGGTAGGTAGGTGATACCGAGCCCCGTGATTGCTGACTCCAGGATTACGTCCGGGTTGTCGGTGATCATGGATCCCGACACCTTGACCGAGGTCCGCGTGCCGTCCTTGGTGAAATGCCAGGTCGCGTTTGGAGTGTGCGAATACAGCACGCAGGCATGTTGTTCCAGGTCCTGTGGCCTCGTCGGTGGCGGGTGTTGCGCAAGGTATCCCGGGGAAGCAACCAGCACATGGCGAATGGGCGCCAGGCGGCGCGCGATCAGCTCCGGGTCGGGCATGGCGCTGATGCGTAGCGCGAGATCGTAGCCTTCGTCCACCAAATCCACAGCCCTCTCGCTGCACATGAGCTCCACCGTGATCTCGGGGTAGGTCTGCATGAATTCGCTGACCATGGGCATGATATGCCGCGACGCAAGATTGCTCGGGGCGCTCATGCGCAGCAAGCCCCGTGGCTGCTGGCTGAGACCCGACACCATGCCCTCGGCTTCTTCCAGGTTCTGGAGGATCTCCTTGCAGCGTTCGAAGTAGGCGCGGCCCGGTTCGGTGGGATTCACACGGCGGGTGGTGCGGTGCAGCAGGCGGCCGCCGAGGTGGGCCTCTAGCTGGGAAACGTATTTGCTGGCGGCGGCGCGGGAAATTCCCAGGCGTTCGCTGGCCGCCGAGAAACTCCCGGTCTCCACCACCAGCGCGAACACCTGCATCCCGGTGAGCCTGTCCATGGGCTCTATTGTCAACCAAATGGAAACAACTATTCAACAATTTGCGTATTTATTTACGGATGGTTGACAGCTAGATTTTCTCCACCGTAACAAGCAACCGCGAAGGAGACACGACAATGGACGCACAAGCAGCCAAACACGAAGCAGCACCCGAGCAGGCCCCGCTGAACCCGAGCCACATCATGCAGACCGCGACCGCCTTTTGGGTCTCCAAGGTCCTGCTAACGGCGGTGGAGTTCGACCTGTTCACCGTACTCGGCGACAGCCAGATGACCGGGCCGGAGCTGGGCGAGAAGCTGGGGATCCATCCCCGCGGCATCTACGACTTTTTCGATGCCCTGGTGGCAGCCGGATTCCTGCAGCGGGATGGCGATGGTGCCGAAGGCAAGTACAGCTGTTCCCCTGACACCGCCGCTTTCCTCAACAAGAACAGCCCGACCTATATCGGCGGTATGCCGGAGATGTTGAACGCGCGCCTGTTCGGCTTCTGGAATAGCCTCGGCGAGGCCCTCAGGACCGGGAAGCCCCAGAACGAGATCAAGCACGGCGCCAAGCACGTGTTCGAAGGTATCTACGCGGACCACGCGAAGCTCGGCCAGTTCCTGGAAAGCATGAGCGGTTTTCAGGCGGCCAACTTCAAACAGCTGGCGGAGAAGTTCGACTTCTCCCGCTATCAGACTGTCAGCGATATCGGCGGCGCGCTGGGTCTGCTCTCGTGCATCGTCGCCGGGCGCTATCCCCATCTGAGCTTCACCACCTTCGACCTGCCGCCGGTGGCGCCCCATGCGCAACAGCATGTCGACGAGGCCGGCCTGAGCGACCGCATCCAGGTGGCCGCAGGTGATTTCTTCGCCGATCCGCTGCCGCGGGCCGATGTCATCACCATGGGCAATATCCTCCATGACTGGGGCCTGGAGCAAAAGAAGACCCTGATAGGCAAGGCCTATGACGCGCTGCCCAAGGGCGGAGCCCTGATAGCCATCGAAAACATCATCGATGATAGTCGGCGCGAGGGCCTGTTCGGCATGCTGATGTCCCTCAACATGCTGATCGAGACGGGTGACGGCTTCGACTACTCCGGCAAGGACTTTGCCGGGTGGTGCCGAGAGGCCGGCTTCAAGCGTTTCGAAGTAATTCCGCTTGCCGGACCCACGAGCGCTGCGGTGGCCTACAAGTAAGACAATGCGGACCGGCGACAAAGGTCGCCGGTCCGGCCCTTTTCTTCACAATCCCTCAACGCTGCCACGATCTCTGTGGTTGTTCTGCCGCTGGCCGCGTTACCATGATCTTTCCATGAGGATGCGGCACAAGCTGTTTGCAATTTTGGCTGTGGCCATATTGGCAGCCGGACTTGGCCTGGCCATCACCCACAATCACGCGCAGGCGCAGGAGGCGAAATTGAAGACAGGTGACCCCGCCCCCCAGTTCACCCTCGGCGATCAGAACGGAAAGAGTCATTCCCTCTCGGATTATCGCGGTCACTGGCTCGTGCTGTACTTCTACCCAAAGGACGACACGCCGGGCTGCACCACCGAGGCGTGTAGGTTCCGGGATGAATACAGGCTATACCTGGAGCGGAGCGTGGATGTGCTGGGCGTCAGCATCGATTCCCGGGAGAGCCACGAACGCTTTGCGAAGAAATATGAACTGCCGTTTCCGCTGCTGGCCGACACGGACGGGGCCGTGGCCAAGCAGTACGGCGCCTACTGGTCTTTGGGGCCGCTTCGGTTCGCGCGGCGTTACACCTTTCTTATTGATCCGAAGGGAAACATCGCCCGCGCGTACTTCAAGGTTCGCCCAAGTGAACACAGTGCGAACCTCCTGAAAGACCTCCAGGTCCTGCAACAGCAGGAAACCAGCCAGGGACATCCCCGCTAGCGCCAGTCTCGCGGCAGGCCTTCCTCGCACTTCTTGCAGCCAAGCTCCAGACCCAGTCGCGAATTGCGGCCGGCCTCGGTCTTCACCCACGGCCGATTCTGCCACGGCGGGTTATGGCGCACGTGCTGGTTGTGACCGCAGGCCAGCCGGGCCACCCAATGGCCTTCGTCGTCCTGGTGAAAACCGACAATCTCCTGTCGCATAGGTTCTTCTCTGTACTTGCTCTGGTGCATTCAGGATAACCGTTCCCCGCGTCGGCGACACTACCGGGCGGTCTCGGTACGCAGTGCCGGGACAGGGTATATTTTGTCCAAACGAACCCCCGGGGAGTTGGCCATGTCCGAGCTCGAAAGCTGGCACGAAGAAAAGCAATCCGCGTGGCTGTATGAAGTCCTGGCCGAACGCGAGCCCGATGCCGCCATCTCTGCCTTGTTCCGGCAACTCGCCGCTGCCGCCGAAGACCAGGCGAAGATCTGGGAGCAGCGCCTCGGGCGCAGCCCGGCGTTTCAGCCAACGCGGCGGGCGCGGATCGTTGCCGGTCTGGTCCGGGTCTTGCGCCCACGCACGCTGCGCCCGGTACTGGCCGCCATGAAGGTGCGCGGCCTGTCCGCCTACACTGGCGGCACGCCTGCGAGTCATGTCATGCCCACGACCGTGGAGCAGGTTGGCGGGCGGCACCGCGGGGTCGGTGGCGGCAATCTGCGTGCGGCAGTCTTTGGCGTCAACGACGGCCTGGTTTCCAACACGAGCCTGATCATGGGCATCGCCGGCGCCAGCAGCCAGAACTCCCTCATCCTCACCACCGGCGTGGCTGGTTTGCTCGCCGGGGCCCTGTCCATGGCGGCGGGCGAGTATGTCTCCATGCGCTCGCAGCGGGAGATGTACGAATCCCAGATCGCCCTGGAGAAGGCCGAACTCGAGGAGTACCCGGAAGAAGAGATCGAGGAGCTGGCCCTTATCTACAACACCCGCGGCATGGAACTGGAGGCAGCGCGCGGTTTTGCGCGCGAACTCATGCGCAACCCCAGGCACGCGCTCAATACCCTGGCGCGCGAGGAGCTGGGCCTGAATCCCGATGACCTCGGCTCGCCCTGGGGCGCGGCGGTGTTCTCCTTCCTGGCCTTCACCGCCGGTGCAGTGGTGCCGCTACTGCCGTTCCTGTTTCGCCCCGGGGCTGCGGCCGTTCCGGCGGCAGCCGCTCTTGCGGGTACGAGCCTGTTTGTCGTGGGTGCGATGCTGAGCCTGTTCACAGGGCGCCGCGCATGGTGGGGTGGCGCCCGGATGGTGCTGATAGGCGGTGGCGCGGGCATCGTCACCTATCTGATCGGTTACCTGTTGGGGGTATCCCTGGGCTAGCGGTCAGGGAGCAAATGTCTCCAGCTCTTCCCAGCGCGCGTAGGCCTTTTGCAGTTCCTCGCGCAATTCATTGAGCCGTGTCATGGCCGCCGCAATGGCCTCATTGTCCTGCTGATAGAATTCCGGCTGCGCGGCCCGGGTTTCGATCCGTGCGACTTCGGCTTCCATAGACTCGATGCGCGCGGGCAGTGCCTCCAGCTCGCGGCTCTCCTTGTAACTCAGTTTCTGCTTTTCCCTTGTTCGGGGGCGAGGTGTCGGTGCCGATCTCGGCTCAGCCGCCGGGGATGGCGCGGGGCGGGCGGGCGTTCCCCGTTGGTGGAGGTAGTCCGCATAGCCGCCAACGAACTCTTCCACGGTACCACTGCCCTCGAACACCATGGTGCTGGTAACGATATTGTCCAGGAAGCTGCGATCGTGACTCACGAGCAGCAGCGTGCCCTCGTAGTCCGTCAACAGATCTTCGAGGAGCTCCAGGGTGTCCACATCGAGATCATTGGTGGGCTCGTCCATGACCAGCATGTTCGCTGGCCGCGTAAACATCCTCGCCAGCAAAAGGCGATTGCGTTCACCGCCGGACAGGATGCTGACTGGTGAGTCGACGCGCTCCGGTGGAAACAGGAACTGCTTGAGGTAACCGATTACGTGGCGCGGCTTGCCGCGCACCTGAACATAGTCATTGCCATCACTGAGGTTGTCGCGCACGGACTTGTCGGGCTCGAGTTGCGAGCGCTGCTGGTCGAAGTACGCCGTGGTGAGGCGCGTGCCCAGCACGACCCGGCCTTGTTGCGGTTTGAGTTCGCCCAGGATCAGACGCAGCAAGGTGCTCTTGCCGGAGCCGTTGGGACCGATAATGCCGATACGGTCGCCGCGCAGGATGCGGGTGGAAAAGTTGCGGATGATCGGTACGCCATCATAGGAAAAGCTGACATCGCGCAGATCCGCCACCAGCTTGCCCGAGGTCTCCCCGGTTTCGGCGTCGAGGCTGGCGCGGCCCGGCGTGTCGATGCGCTGCCGGCGCGCCTGGCGCATGGCCTCCAGCTTTCGAACCCGTCCTTCGTTTCGGGTGCGTCTGGCCTTGATGCCCCGGCGTATCCAGGCCTCGTGTTCCGCCAGTTCCTTGTCGAAGCGTGCATTGGCTCGGACCTCGTTCTCCAACATCTCGTCGCGCCGCCGCAGGTAGTTGGCGAAATCACCCGGGTATGACGTGAGGTGTCCCCGGTCCAGCTCGATGATGCGCGTCGCGAGATTCTGCAAAAAGGTTCGGTCGTGCGTGATGAAGATCAGGGCACCACGAAAGTCGAGCAGGAATTCCTCCAGCCAGGTGATGGCGGCGATGTCCATATGGTTGGTGGGCTCGTCCAGCAACAGCAGGTCGGGGTCGCTCACCAGTGCGCGCGCCAGCAGGGCGCGGCGCCGATAACCGCCGGAACACTCGCGGATGCGGCGTTCCGCGGGAAGGTCGAGACGGCTGAGTACGGTCTCCACTTTGCGATCCAGGTTCCAGCCGTCGGCAAGCTCTATTTGTGTCTGCAGCACGTGCAATCGGGCGAGGGCTGGTTTGTCGGCAGTCCCGGCAAGGCGATGGTATTCAGCCAGCAGATTGCCAACCGAGCCCAGGCCTTCGGCGACGAACTCGAACAGGGTGTCTTCGCTGTCCAGCGGCACCTCCTGTTCCAGGTGAGAGATGCGCAGGGTTTCCGGGTACCAGATCTCACCGTCATCGGGTGCGGCGGCGCCGCTGATCACGCGAAGGAGGGTGGACTTGCCGGTGCCGTTGCGGCCCACCAGACACACGCGCTCCTTCGGCTCGATCTGGAAATCGACCTCGTCCAGCAGTGGATGGTGTCCGTAGGCCAGGGACACCTTGTTGAGGGACAGTAGGCTCATGTGGGTTTGCAACGGGTCGGCCGGGGCAGGGCGCGTACCTCGATTCTACTGGAAAGCGGGCCCGGGGCCTGCCTCAGGGGGAAACGACCAGGGCCCGCGGCAGATAACCGCCGGTTGCCTGCAGCGGCCTTGGGTCACCGGGGCTGCTGATCCAGGCGGCGAGCGCGTAGCGGCTGGCATCGAAAGCACCCACGCGCGGCAGCGTGGTCTGCCACTTGCCGCTATGACCCTTGAGCTGTGATGCCGCCAACACCACGAAATCGTGACGGGCGCGGCGGCCGGCATTTTCGCCCGCACGAATATCGCTGCGCAACCCCATTCCCAGCACCGCGATGTTAAGGGTGAAAGGCCCCGGGCGATCTGCCGCGCTCAGCCTGGCGCTGACCTGGTGGCCATTCAGCCGTACCGCGAGCTCGCCGGGGGCGGTTGATTCACGCGCGAGCATCCGCGTGATATTGCCCGGCCGCCAGGGCTGGCCGTTAACGAAAAAGGCGGGGGTGTACACCGTGGGCTGGCCCAACACCCTGGCATAGTGGCGCTGGCGCTGTCCGTACCCGGGTCGCGAGAAGCGGTCGGTCCAGCCGAGATAGTTCCAGTAATCAACGTGGAACGCGACGGGCACGAAATCCCTCCACACGCGGCTGTCCCGGGCAAGCCGGTTCATCCATGCCTCGGCCGGCGGACAACTGCTGCAACCTTCGGAGGTATACAGTTCGATCAGCGTCGTGCGTTCCGGGCCGCTGCGAAACTCCAGGTCGGCGGGCATCGCCACCGGCGATGCCAGGGCCAGGCAGCAAAGAAGAGCCAGGCGAATGTACATTGTTGATTTCAGGTTCGTGCAAGAGTGATTCGTATACGTTTTCTTAAGACAAGAAGGTCTTGCCGGAGTTCGCGCCGCCAATCCGGCGGGCGATGCGCTCGCCGGCCTGCAAAAACCCTTGATTAATCGGCGTCGAAGTCTAATCATACTGATTCCCGGGTGCGGCCGTCGGTTATTCTCCTTGCGGCCCACCCGAAAACGAGTCAGCTGGCGACGGTTTGTGGATGTTTCAGAAGGCCTCTTGCGGTACCCCCTGCACATCTCCCCGAACGATCTCCGCCTGGCGACAAAATAAATAGAGACGATGTGAGGAGCGATACATGGCAACAGGAACGGTAAAGTGGTTTAACGAATCCAAAGGCTTCGGATTTATCTCGCCGACCGAAGGCGGCGCGGATGTGTTCGTTCACTACTCGGCAATCCGTGGTACCGGATTCAAGACCCTGGCCGAAGGACAGGCAGTGGAGTTCGACGTGGAGAAGGGACCAAAGGGGCTGCAGGCCACAAACGTCACCCCGCAATAGAACGCGGTAGCCGACCAGATCTTTTTGGAAGCGCCACACCTCGCCCGGGGCGAGGTTCTTTTTTCCGTTAAGGGGCGTTGTTGCCGGACCGGCAACCCGGTTAGCCCAGCCCCAATCCCGTTTTGTCGATGTCCAGATTGAGGCCGTCAACAACCGCGCGGGACCGCAGGCAAGACTCGATACGGGCGCGCAGGAAAATCGGCTCAAAGGGCTTGGTCACGTAGTCACTGGCGCCGGCCTCGATACATTTCACGATGGTTCGCGAATCGTGTTCGGCCGAAACCATGATGACCGGCAGGGACCCATGGCGTTCGTTGCTTCGAATCTGTCGCAGGGCCTCCAGCCCATCGATGTCAGGCATACGCACATCCAGCAGGGCGAGCGCAAATGGCTGCTCGTCAATCGCGGCGAGGGCCTCCCGTCCGCCCGCAACGGCATAAGGCTCGTACCCGATATTGTGGATCACCTCTGTGATCAGGTCCCGCGTCAGGTCGTTGTCGTCCACCACCAGCACAGTCTCGCCGTGGCGATAGGGGGGATCGTTATAGCGCGTGAATTCGCTGGCGCTGCTTCGCAGGCAACGGGCGATTCGTTGGCTGGCAAGCCCGATTACCAGGGGCTTGTTCAAGTAGTCTGCGGCCCCGGCCAGCAAGCAGTGTTTGACAATCTGCTTCGTATCGTCGGCCGACAGCATGATGACCGGAGTATCGGCCAGGTGGGGATTTGTTTTGATGTGTGACAGCACATCGGGGCCGTCCATGCCGGGCATGTAGACGTCCAGAATCACCAGATCAAACCGCTGGACCTCCAGCATTTCCAGCGCCACCCGACCGGAATTGGCGCTGCGCGTCACGTAACCTTCACGCTCGAGCCGGCGTGTCAGCACGTTCAGGTTCGTCTGGTCGTCGTCGACCAGAAGGATGGCCGGTTTCACAGCACCCCCAAGGAAGTTTGAGCGTTTTGGACAACGCCCCTCCGGGGCGCCTTTTCTACGCTTAAGCATAGTACAAGAAGCATGCCAGCGTAGGTCTGACGAAAAACGGCACTGGACTCGACAATCCCGGGCCCTGCCATGACCCGGCGACGCGCCATACCGCCCAATCTGTGCATATTGCCGAATGGCGCGTTTTTTGCTCGATGGCCAGCTGACTGGGAGAGCGGAGACATCATAATGTACGCAAAGCCGCAGATGCAGGAGAGGGTTCCGCAGGAGCGGGCCGCGGTTTGTGCCGAGGCCCTGGAATACGGCCTGGACCAACTAGGCTCTTCGCCGCGACTTGCTGATCTGGAGATGCTGCGCGACCGGGGGCGGTTGCACGAGTTGCTTCATGCCGCCCTGGAACACATGGCGCTGGGCGACCAGCATCGGCCCGAATGGCAAGGCAACCCCTGGAATTGGGAATCGCTGCTGGATGACGGCCGGACCAGGGTTGGCGTTTGGACCCTGTTTCCAAGCAATCCCTTGCCCATTCATGACGAACCGGGGATTGGCGGGCTGTACATCGGTCTTTCAGGCACGGTTTTTCAACGCCGCTACCAACGATCCCTGGCCACCGATCTGGCCGAAGAGCGGGCCGTAACCCTGCGCCTGGTCGAGACACGCACCATCAGCGCCGGTGACTGGGTCGACTTCGGCCCGGATCGCAACGAGATCCACTGCCTGGCCGCCGATCACAAGCCGGCGACCCTGTTTCAGGTGCTGATCAGCCCGGCGCGGCCCGCTGTCGCGCGCCACTGGTTCCTGCCAATACGGCCCTACGGGGCCGACGAAACCGAGGTCCATGCCCTGCCGTTCCGCCGGGAGCCGCGCGGCTTCGCCTGACCCCGGGCCCGGATTGACCGGTGCTGTTGGGAACCGGTGCCACGCTGGTTATACTGCCGGCGGATAAGCCGATGCACCCACTGTTTCCCGAAATTCAGCCCTACCAGACCCACCGCATCGCCGTGGGTGGCGAACATGAACTCTATGTGGAGGAAAGCGGTTCGCCTCAGGGCCTTCCCGTTGTCTTTGTACATGGCGGCCCGGGCGCGGGTTGCGAGGAATACCATCGTCGTTTTTTCGACCCGAATATCTACCGGATCATTCTGTTTGATCAACGTGGCGCCGGCCGTTCGACCCCCCATGCCTCACTCGAAGGAAACACGACAGTCGACCTGGTCGCTGACATGGAGCTGATCCGCACACACCTGCATGTGGAGCGGTGGGTGGTTTTTGGTGGGTCCTGGGGCTCGACCCTGGGTCTGGTCTACGCGGAAACCCATCCGGAGCGAGTGCTCGGGCTCATCCTGCGGGGAATCTTCCTGTGTCGCCCCCATGAGATTCGATGGTTTTACCAGGAGGGGACCAGCCGGGTGTTTCCGGATTTCTGGCAGGACTTCATACACCCGATCCCGGAAGATGAGCGCTCTGACCTGGTGCGTGCGCACCACCAGCGTCTTGTCGGGGACGACGAGGTGGCGCGCATGGCCTCGGCCAAGGCCTGGTCACTGTGGGAAGGAAGAACGGCCAATCTGCGTCCCCACAAGGAGGTCGTGGATTTTTTTGGAGACCCCCACGTGGCCCTGGCCCTGGCGCGCATCGAGGCCCATTATTTCGTAAATGATTGCTTTCTAGCCCCAAACCAGATTCTCCGTGACGCGTATCGGATTGCGGACATTCCAGGTTACATCGTCCACGGGCGATACGACCTGATTTGCCCGCTGGAGAATGCCTGGGAGCTGGCACAGACCTGGGCGATGGGCCAACTGGAAATCGTGCCTGACGCTGGGCACTCGGCCACCGAACCCGGCATCGTCGACGCCTTGGTTCAGGCCACAATCTCCATGCCCGGCCGGCTGGATCTATAGCCGCGATGGCGGTCTATGGGATTGGTGACGTTCAGGGCTGTTTTGCCGAGTTTCGACAGCTGCTGGAACGGCTGGATTTTGACCCCTCCTCCGATCGCCTGCTTCTCACCGGCGACCTCGTTAACCGCGGCCCAAATTCCCTGGCGGTACTGAAATATGTCCGCTCCCTCGGGGAGCGCGCAATCACGGTGCTGGGAAACCATGACCTGCACCTGCTGGCCATCGCCGATGGCGCGGGTCGTCTAAAAAGCAGGGATACAGTCTCGGACATTCTGGATTCCAGCGAGCGCGACGAACTGCTGGCGTGGCTAAGGCAACAACCGCTCGCCCACCGGGACCCGGAAACCGGGCATCTGCTGGTGCACGCGGGACTGGTGCCCCAATGGAACAGCGAACAGGCCCTTGCCCTCTCGGCGGAGGTGGAGGCCGCCCTGCAAGGGCCGGATCATGGGGAGTTCTTCCGCAACATGTACGGAAACGAGCCGGACCACTGGGACCCGGATCTCAAGGGGTGGCCGCGGCTGCGGTTCATCACCAATGTGCTGACGCGCCTGCGTTACTGCGACAGTTCCGGCCGCGTGGACTTTCTGCACAAGGAAGGGCCGGACCGGGCCCCGGCCCACCTCTTGCCCTGGTTTCGTGTGCCTGCCCGACGCAGCGCGGGCGAACCCGTGGTATTTGGACACTGGTCGACCCTGGGGTATTTGCGTGAGAATGGAGTTGTGGCCCTCGATGACGGCTGCCTGTGGGGTGGCCGGCTGGCGGCGGTTCGTTTGGATGTACCCGGGGGCGAGCCCGTCCGGATCGACTGCCGGGCGAAACAGGCCATTGGAACTCCGTGACCCGCGATGGGTCGTTATTGCATGGAGACGAGTGAGTCAGCGCCGGAAGGGCAAGAAGAGGCAGCGAACCATGAACATTGATCCGCGTTACAACGTCAAGGTGTCGGTGCGCTCCGCCTACCTGGACGAACAGTCCGACCCACAGGACAACCGCTACGTCTTTGCCTATACGGTGACGATCGAAAACGATGGTGAGGTGCCGGCCAAACTGCTCAGTCGCCACTGGGTAATCACGGATTCGGACAACCAGATTCAGGAAGTTCGCGGTGAAGGGGTTGTTGGCGAACAGCCGCGCCTGTCTCCGGGCGAGCGTTTCGAATATACCAGCGGAACGGTAATCGGCACTCCGGTCGGGACCATGTCCGGCAGCTATCGAATGGTTGCCGATGACGGTACAACCTTCGAAGCCGAGATTCCCCGCTTCACACTGAGCATCCCGCGCACCCTGCACTAGGGACCGGGGGGCGCCGGTCTAGATGTCGAGGTTGGCGACCTGCAGGGCGTTCTGCTCGATGAAGTCGCGGCGCGGCTCCACCTGATCGCCCATCAGGGTGGTGAACATCTGGTCGGCGGCGACCCCATCCTCGATGTTGACTCGAAGGAGGCGGCGCACCTCCGGGTCCATCGTGGTTTCCCACAGCTGTTCCGGATTCATCTCGCCCAGGCCCTTGTAGCGCTGGATGTTCTGCCCCTTGCGTGCCTCAAGGAGCAGCCAGTCAAGTGCCTGCTGGAAGTTGTCTGCAGGCTGGCTGCGCTCCCCGCGCAGCACGGTTGCGCCGCCCTGCGCGAAAAGCCCCTGGAGCTGTTCGCCGAGCCGCGCCAGGTTGCGGTACTCGGCCGAGGCAACGAACTCGCTGTCTATTCTGGACTCGGTAATCATGCCGTGCTGGTTTCGCACCACCAGGATCTCATGCGCATCCGTTCGCGCATCGCGCCCGAAGCTTACGTCGTAACGTATGCCGCCTGCACCGTGGGCGGACATTGCGCCCTGCAGGGCAATCGTGAATCCCTCGACGAACGCCGCATCGCGCAGACTGTCAGGGGTCAACGGGTCCATGTCCATCAACTGGCGCATGAGGGTGGGATCGTAGCGCCGGGCGAGCCGTTCAATGGTCTGGTTCACGCGTTGGAAAGTCCGGCTCAGGCCGGCAAGATCGGCGCCCTCGACTCGCTGGCTGGCTGTGTCCAGCGCCGCTCCCTCCATCGCCAGGCCGAGCAAATAGTCTTCCAGTTCGGCATCGTCCTTGAGGTACATCTCCGCCTTGTTGCGCTTGACCTTGTAGAGCGGCGGCTGGGCGATATAGATATGGCCGCGCTCGATCAGTTCCGGCATTTGGCGGTAGAAAAACGTCAACAACAAGGTTCGGATGTGCGAGCCGTCAACATCGGCATCGGTCATGATGATGATGCGATGATAACGTAACTTATTGATATCAAAGTCATTTGTTCCGATCCCGGTACCCAGGGCGGTGATCAGGGTAGCGACCTCGACACTGGAGAGCATCTTGTCAAAACGGGCGCGCTCCACGTTAAGAATCTTGCCCTTCAGGGGAAGAATCGCCTGATTGCGCCGATCTCGCGCCTGCTTTGCCGAACCACCGGCCGAGTCACCCTCCACCAGGTAGAGCTCGCACAGTTCGGGATCTCTCTCTTGGCAATCCGCCAGCTTGCCGGGGAGCCCGGCTACATCCAGTGCCCCCTTTCGCCGCGTCATCTCTCGCGCCTTGCGGGCCGCCTCGCGCGCCCGGGCCGCCTCCAGGATCTTGCTCGTGATTGCCCGCGCATCGGCCGGGCGTTCTTGCAGGAAATCCTTGAGCTTTTCCGCCACCAGGGACTCGACCGCGCTCTTCACCTCGGATGAGACCAGTTTGTCCTTGGTCTGGGAGGAGAACTTTGGGTCTGGCACCTTTACCGACAGGACCGCGGTCAGCCCTTCGCGAGCGTCATCTCCGGTGGGGGCGATCTTGGCCCGCTTTGCCGCTCCGCTGCTCTCGATGTACTGATTGAGTGTGCGGGTCATGGCGGCGCGAAGCCCCGCCAGGTGGGTGCCGCCATCGCGCTGCGGGATGTTGTTCGTGTAGCAGAAAATGTTTTCCTGATAGGAGTCATTCCACTGCATGCAGAGTTCGAGCCCGATGCCCTCGCGCTCGCCGGCGATCACCACCGGTTCCTGGTGTAGCGGGGTCTTGTTCTGGTTCAGGTGTTCTACGAAGGCGCGGATTCCGCCCCGGTACTCAAAAATGTCTTCCTTGCCCGTGCGCTCGTCGCGCAGGCTGATCCGCACCCCTGAATTGAGGAAGGACAGTTCACGCAGTCGCTTGGAGAGGATATCGTAGTGGTAAGTGGTGTCGCTGAAAATTGACGGACTCGGCTTGAAGGTCACGTCGGTTCCGCTGACATCGGTTTCCCCGACCACGGTCAAGGCATCCTGGGGCTCGCCCAGGCGGTAATGCTGGCGATGAATCTTGCCGTCCCGGCGAACGGTCAGCTCCAGTTCCTCAGACAGGGCATTTACGACCGAGACACCCACGCCATGGAGGCCGCCGGAGACCTTGTAGGAATTCGAGTCGAATTTTCCCCCTGCATGCAGCACGGTCATGATGACTTCGGCCGCTGACCTCCCCTCCTCGGGAATGACCCCGGTCGGGATGCCGCGCCCGTTGTCGGAGACCGTCACGGAGTCGTCAATATGGACGGTTACGCTGATCTCGCTGCAGTGGCCCGCCAGGGCCTCGTCGATGGAATTGTCCACCACCTCGAAGACCATATGGTGCAAACCGGAACCATCGTCGGTGTCGCCGATGTACATCCCGGGGCGCTTGCGGACCGCTTCCAGGCCCTTGAGAACCTGGATACTTTGGGAATCGTAGGAGGGTTGCTGGGTGCTCATGAATCGTCCTCTGGGGCGGGAAATTCTACCACTTCGGGGCCCTCAGCGGGGGAAAATTTTGCCTGGCGGAGGAGGCTTTCAGTCGGGAGAATCCGGCGAAACCCGGCCCTGTTCCACGTGAAACACGCGCCGCTCGCCGGGCATCTCGAAGCCGAACTCACTCATCCCCGTGGCCGTCGTGAATACCTGAAGCGGAAGCTGGGTGAGCCGTTCCACCACAGCCTGCCGCCGGCTCCGGTCCAGCTCCGCGGGCAGATCGTCTAACAAAAACACGCTGCCACGACCGGTCCGTTCCGCGAACAGTGCCAGTTGGGCCAGGCGCAAGATCAGCACCAGCATCTTCCACTGCCCTTGGGAAGCCTCCTGCCTGGCATCACGCTGTCGAATGTGGATTTCCAGATCGGCCCGATGGGGGCCGGAATGGGTGTGGCCCAACTCTCGATCTCTTGAACGGTCACTCTCCAGGGCCTCCGCCAGCGACTGTTCCTGGCGCCAACCCGATCGCAGACGCAATTCCAGGTCGCCCACACCAAGCAGCTCATCCACCAACGCCGTACTTCGGCGGGACAAGTCCTCTAGCATCTCTTGGCGAAAACGCTGGATTCTTTCGCCGGCCCGGGCCAGCGCCTGCTCCCACACCAGAAACTCGCCGGGCTGTCTGGCCTGTTTCAGGGCCACATTGCGCTGCCGCAAGATGCGGCGATATTCTGACCAGATCGGGAAAAACTCCGGTTCCACGTGGAACAATGGCCAGTCGATGGCGCCTCGGCGCGCCGCCGAGTTATGAAGAAATGCGAAATGGGTATCCGGTGTCACCGCCTGAACGGGAAGGTGGTGGGCCAGTTCCGCCGACAGCTGGGCCTCTCCTCCATCAATCCTGATTTCTCGGCCGCCCCCGCTACGGCGGTAACCGAGGCGCGTCCGGGCCCCGCCCTCCTCAACGATGCCACGGACCTGGAACTCCGCAGCCTCATGCCGAATTGCCTTGTCCAGCTTGGCGGTACGAAACGACTTTCCGGAACCAAGAACGTAGATCGCCTCCAGCAGGCTGGTCTTGCCGCTCGCGTTTGGACCCACGACGATATTCAGGCGCGGATCGGGTTCCAGTGTCGTGGCTTCGAGGTTCCGAACCCCTTCACACTCGAAGCGGATCAGGGGCATAGGTGGTCCACAGCTTAAAGACGCATAGGCATGATCACATACAGCGAGCTACTGTCCGCCGGGGAAACCAGGGTGCAACTGCTGTTTGAGTCACTCAGACCCAGTTTTACCTGATCCGAGTCCAGGGTGTTCATGGCCTCGATCAGGTATGTGACGTTGAATCCGATCTCCAGGGCTTCGCCGCTGTAATCCACGGTCAGCTCCTCTTCCGCCTCCTCCTGCTCCGGATTATGGGCCGTGACCTTCAAGGACTTGTCCCCAAGCGTCAGACGCACGCCGCGATATTTTTCATTGGACAAAATGGCGGCCCGACTCAGGGCATCACGCAATTCTTGCCGGTCCGCGAGAATTTCCTTGGTCTGGTTTTGGGGTATGACCTTCGTATAGTCCGGAAACCGGCCGTCAATCAGCTTCGATGTAAAGGTCAGATCCGGAAGGGCTACGCGAATATGGTTCGTACCCAGCTGAATCCTGACCGGGGTATCGCTGTCGTCCAGGAAGCGAGTCAACTCCAACACCCCCTTGCGCGGCACAATGACCTGCCGGGTTTCAGACCCGTCCGTATCCAGGTCCAGTTCTTTCATTGCCATGCGGTGACCATCCGTTGCCACGGCACGCAACTTCCCTTTTTCCAATTCCAGTAACAGGCCATTGAGGTAGTAGCGAACATCCTGATGTGCCATACAAAACTGCGTGGCTTCCAGCATGTCCTTCAGCACCCCTTGGGCAATATCCATCTCCTCGGTCCATTCGCTGGGCTCGATACCCGGAAAGTCGGCCGATGGCATGGTTGTCAGCGTGAATCGGCTTCGGCCGGATGACACAATTGCCTTCTCGCCCTTCAAACTGATCTTTATTGGCGCTTCAGCCGGCAGACTGCGGCAAATGTCCAAGAGCTTTCGAGCCGGCATCGTCAGCTCGCCAGCCGTACCCTTGGCCTCGCTGGTAGCCGCCAGAACCTCGACTTCGAGATCAGTACCCACCAGTGTCATCCGATTTCCATCAAAACGAATCAGCGCGTAGGCCAGGATTGGCAGGGTCTGACGTCGCTCAACAACCCCTGCCACCTGTGCCAGAGGTTTCATTAGCGCGTCACGTGAGATGCTTATCTCCATCATTCACCTGTATCGGTCTTGTTTGTTTGCGTGAGTGTGTAGAGCAGTCCAATCAAAAATAGAATAGAAATATATTTTAGTTTGTTGTTGTGACTATAAGGGTTGCGGCCCGCTGTGTATAAGCCTGTTTTATTGTTTATATTCAATGTGTTACGTTACAGACAAGTCTGTCCATAGTCCTGTGCCCAGGTTGGGAAACGACTGCAGTGGAATGTGGATAGATTCTCCAGGCCTTGTTCCGCTGGTTCTTATACACAATCGACGCACAGGATCACGTCGTCAGGATGCGCATCAGGTTGTTGTAGTCTTCTTTCGTACGTGTGTCCGCGGCGAGCAGTTCCTCGATCTTTCGTTTGGCATGCAACACCGTGGTGTGGTCGCGACCGCCAAAAGCATCACCGATCTCCGGCAAACTGTGGTTGGTCAGTTCCTTTGAAAGGGTCATTGCCATCTGTCTTGGGCGGGCCACCTGCCGGGCCCGGCTCTTCGAATGAAGATCGGCAACCCGGATCTTGTAGTATTCCGCAACGGTTTTCTGGATGTTATTGATCGTAATCAGCCGGTCCTGAAAGGCGAGGAGATCCTTTAGCCCCTCGGTCGCGAGATCCATATCGATTGGCCTGCCCGTGAAGTAGGAGCTTGCCATGACGCGCCGCAGGGCTCCCTCGAGCTCACGAACGTTGGACCGTACGCGCTTGGCCATGAAAAAGGCCACGTCTTCCGGCAGGTCGATGCCTTCACTGGTGGCTTTCTTGATCAGAATCGCCACTCGGGTTTCAAGTTCCGGTGGCTCAATGGAGACCACCAGGCCGGAACCGAATCGGGATATCAATCGCTCCTCGATGCCTTCCAGTTCCTTGGGGAACCGGTCGGCCGTGATAATGACCTGGCGCTGTCCTTCCAGCAGGGCGTTAAATGTGTGAAAAAACTCTTCCTGGGAGCGCTCCTTGCCAACAAAAAACTGGATATCGTCAATCAACAGGGCATCCAGGGAGCGATAGAATTTCTTGAAGTTATTGATGGCGTTGTGCTGCAAGGCCTTGACCATGTCGGCAACAAAGCGCTCTGAATGAGCATAGGCCACCTCGGCCCCGGGACTGTGGGTCATCATCAGATTTCCCGCAGCCTGCATCAGGTGGGTCTTGCCCAGTCCCACCCCACCGTAGATAAACAAGGGGTTGTACGCACCGCCCGGGTTTTCCCCGACCTGGCGCGCGGCGGCGCGGGCCAGCTGGTTGGATTTGCCCTCCACGTGGGTCTCGAACGTGAAGGTGTTGTTCAGGCGCATCAGTGAGGACGGCTGCTTGGTGGCGACACGGGCTGGTTGGCCGCTCCCGGCGCCCTTGCGCACATCGCTCGCCCGCCGGTTGGCCTGGCGGCTCCCCACGTCGATGGTGACACTGACGCTGCGCTCCTTGCTGTGTTGCGCCACGAGTTCCACGATCCGGTCCAGGAAGCGGTCCCGCACCCAATCCATGACGAAGCGGTTAGGCGCCAGCAGGCGCAGGCCATTTTTGTCCTGTTCCGCCTGCAAGGGCCGAATCCACGTATTGAAAAGCTGGGCGGAGAGCTCCGATTCCAGCGATTCGACGCATTTATTCCAGATCTGGGGCTGGCTCACCGGACACGAATCCCGCGGTGAAAAGAAGCGAGAGTCTAACCAAGCCTCAGAAAGTTATCCACAGTTGATGTGGCCGTGCTGTAGGGCCGCGATTCTATTGACAATCCGCGTTTGAACGCAGTATCGTGCCGCCCTTTTCCGCGGGCGCAAAGCGCATGGTGCCCGTACTGAACGGGGAACAGACCATGAAGAGAACCTTTCAGCCCAGTGAGGTAAAAAGAAAGCGCAACCACGGTTTCCGTGCCCGGATGCGCACCGCCGGCGGGCGGGCCGTAATTCGCGCTCGCCGTGCCAAGGGCCGCGCTCGCCTGAGTGCCTGAATATCGTGGCCCGTTTCGGGCTGCCTCGGTCGCGTCGCCTGCTAAGCCGGCGTGACTTCGACAAGGTCTTCAGGCGGCGTTGCAGTTGCGAAGATCGTCGCTTTGCTGTTTACGCGCGACCCAATCGCGGGACAGGACCGCGCCTCGGGATCGTGGTTTCACGCCGGGTCTCCGGCCGGGCGGTGGACCGAAACCGGATCAAACGGATCATCCGCGAGGCATTTCGCCACAACCAGGAATGGTTGGAGGCAAATGACATCGTCGTCGTCGCGCGACCACACGCCGCTACCGTCTCGGGGCGCAACCTGGAAGAAGCCCTGACGGCTCTTTGGAAGCAGTTGGTTTCAAAATGCAAAAAGTCCTGATTTTCCTGCTGCGACTGTACCAGCTTGGGATCAGCCCGCTGCTGGGCCCCCGCTGTCGTTTCTATCCGAGCTGTTCCGCGTACGCCATGGAGGCCGTGCAGGAGCACGGGGCCGCCCATGGCAGTTGGTTGGCCCTGCGGCGCGTCTGCAAGTGTCACCCCCTGCATCCCGGCGGCTACGATCCCGTTCCGCCCTCGAGCCACGGTGAGACCTCGCGTGGATAACAACCGTCTGTTCCTGTATGTCGCACTGGTCCTGGTCCTGTTTCTGATCTGGGACGCCTGGCAGAAAGACCACCGCCCCGTGCCTCAGCCGACGGCACAAACGGCCCCCGCCAAAGATACCGAGGCCGCTGCCCCGTCGGCGCCTGCCGCGCCCGGCGGATCAACCCCCTCGGCCGCGCCCGCGAGCCATGCCCCCGCGCAAACCGCCGAACTGCCCAGCAAGACCCGGATCCACGTCGTCACCGATCTGCTGGATGTGGATATCGACACCTACGGTGGCGACCTGCGCAAGGTCGGTCTGCGGAAATATCCGGCCACACTGAAAGACAAGAACGTGCCGTTCGATCTGTTGAGCGATGATCCGGCCAATCTGTATGTCGCCCAGTCGGGCCTGATCGGTCGCGGCAAGGACTATCCCTACCATCGGACGGTCTACCGCGCGAGCAAGACCCGGTACGAGCTCGCCAATGGACAGAACCAGCTGAACGTGGATCTGAGTTGGCGTTCGCCCGAGGGCGTGAGCTACGTGAAGCGATACGTCTTCCATCGCAACAGCTATGTCGTGCGGGTCGAGTACAGGGTCAGCAACCACAGCCGCAAGAACTGGGAAGGCTACTTCTACGGTCAGTTGCTGCGCACTGCCCCGGAACAGCATCATGGGCTGTTCTCCCTGCCGATCTATATTGGTGGCGTCATCTACACCCCCGAAGATCAGTACGAAAAGATCAGTTTCGCGGACATGAAGAAGCATGAGCTGCGCCGGGACGTCACCGGGGGCTGGGCGGCGATGCTGCAGCACTACTTCGTCGGGTCCTGGATGCCGGAGTCCGAGAAGGCCAAGGGCCAGCTGTATACCAACAGCGCCGGCGAGAATCGCTTTATTATTGGTTACAAGTACACCACCCCGCTTGTGCTTGCTCCCGGCAAGACCGGTAGCACGGGCATGGATCTCTATACCGGCCCAACGGAACACGCTCGTCTGGCCAAGCTGGCCACGGGTATGGACCGGACAGTCGATTTTGGGCGTCTGACCTTCATCGCCTCGCCCCTGTTCCAGCTTTTGAAGTTCATCCACGGCCTGGTGGGCAACTGGGGCTGGGCCATCATCGCGCTGACGGTGTTGATCAAGGCGGCGTTCTTCCCGCTGAACAATGCCCAATTCAAGTCCATGGCGAAGATGAAGAAGATCGCGCCGCGACTGAAGGAACTGAAGGAGCGGCTCGGCGGCGACAAGGAACGCTACAACCGCGAAATGATGGAGCTGTACAAGCGCGAGAAGATCAATCCCATGGCCGGTTGTCTTCCGATCGTGATTCAGATCCCGGTCTTTATCGCCCTCTACTGGGTGTTGCTGGGTTCGGTGGAGATGCGGCAGGCGCCGTTCATGTTCTGGATCCATGATCTGTCGGCGCGTGACCCCTATTTCGTTTTGCCTGTCCTCATGGGTGCAAGCATGTTCTTCTCCATGATGATGAACCCGGCCAGCGACCCCATGCAGCGCCGCATCTTCATGGCGATGCCCATCGTTTTCACTGGCTTCTTCCTGTTCTTCCCTGCAGGCCTGGTGTTGTACTGGCTGGTGAACAACCTGCTGCAGGCCGGCCAGCAGTGGTTGATCATGCGCTCCATGGACTCAGGAAAGACCTGATCCCGCGCGGGCGTGCCCCTGGGCCATGAGCTCTGAAGCAACTCACGATACGATCGCTGCCGTTGCCACCCCCGCCGGGCGTGGCGGCATTGGCGTGATTCGCATTAGCGGTCCCGGCACTCGCCAGATTGCCCTGGGGCTACTCGGTTCACTGCCCACTCCGCGCGAGGCCTGCCTGTCCTCGTTCCGGGACGAGGATGGAACGGTACTGGACCAGGGTATCGCTTTATTCTTCCCTGCTCCCCGCTCCTTCACCGGTGAAGACGTCCTGGAGCTCCACGGCCACGGCGGCCCCGTGGTCCTCGATCTCCTGTTGAACCGCTCACTGCGCCTGGGTGCTCGCGCCGCCCGGCCGGGCGAATTCTCCGAGCGAGCGTTTCTCAACGGGAAGCTGGACCTGGCCCAGGCCGAGGCCGTGGCGGATCTCATCGATAGCGGCAGCGAGGCCGCGGCCCGGTCTGCATTGCGCACGCTGCAGGGCGCGTTTTCCCGCGAGGTCCACGGCCTGGTGGAAGCTATAACGGGCGTGCGTACCGAGCTGGAGGCCGCCATCGATTTTTCCGACGAAGACATCGAGCTCCCGACGGCGCAACGGCTTGGCGATGAACTCACCAGCATCGATCGTCAGATTGCGGATTTGCTGGCCAACGCGAACCAGGGGCGCGTGCTGCGTGAAGGTATACAGATTGTTATCGCCGGCCGGCCGAATGCCGGCAAGTCCAGTCTGCTCAACGCCCTGGCCGGGGAGGATAGCGCCATCATCGGCGAGACCCCGGGCACGACCCGGGACGTGATTCGTGAACACATCCAGATCGATGGCATGCCGGTGCACGTACTGGACACCGCCGGACTGCGCGAAACCGAGGAGGCGGTCGAATCGGAAGGTGTGCGCCGGGCGCATGCGGCCATGGCCCAGGCAGACCGCATCCTGCTGGTCGTTGATGACAGCGAGGGCGTGGACGAGGAGGAGATTGCTTCCATCCTGTCCGAGTTGCCGGACGGCGTGGAGCGCACCGTCGTGCGCAACAAGATTGACGTTCGCGACGGCGCGCCACAACATATTGATACGCGCTGCTACAAGGAGGTGGCGCTATCCGCGCGAACCGGCGCCGGCCTCGACCTCCTTCGCGAACACCTGAAACAACAGGCCGGATATCAGGGCAACACCGAAGGCAGATACCTGGCCCGTCGTCGACACCTGGCCGCCATCGAGCGCGCGCGCGGTCATGTCGCCGATGCGCGCGAGCGGCTGCAGCAGGGTGAGGCGCTGGAACTGCCTGCAGAAGATCTTCGTCAGGCACAGCTGGCGCTGGGCGAGATCACGGGCGAAGTCAGCAGCGACGAGCTCCTGGGGCACATCTTCGCCGGTTTTTGTATCGGCAAATAGTGCCGGCCTCAGTGGCCGCGAAGCGGGCCCCGCCATGGACGCACGCGAAGTCCCCGCACCTTCCGTCTCAGTTCGCGAAGCTGGTCCGCGCCGCCGCCGTCGCCATAGCGCAGACGGATGTACAAATCCGTGATCGCCCTTACGTTGGCCGATAGCTCCGGGCGCTGTTTTGCAACCCGATTCGCGTAATCGCTCGCACCTTCCCAGCGATGGCGCACCAGACCCAGGCGGGCGAGCTTGCGGCAATAGCGTTCGTAGATGGCGAGTACCGGATCGCGTACCCGCCCCCGGCCCATCAACCACAGCATTGCCAGGGCAAGCAGGACCACGGCGCTGATCATTCCCGCCAGCTTGCCCAGCCAGGTCGGAGTGAGCATGCCAATCGTGCGTAGCAGTTGGTCCTGTTGATCCTCACCGTAGTCCGAAACCCAGCGATACCATTGAAGGTTCACCATGTCCCAGTACATGCGCGTCGATGCCCACAGGCGCTGCACGAGGGTGCTGCGAATCGCGCGAGTGAGGGCGTCGCCCGAGAGCTGGCCCAAAGGCAGGCCTTCGCTGCGCAGGCGACGGATCGCGTCCATTCCGAGTTCGATTCGCTCCGGCGCCACCGCGGCCGTGGGGTCCACCCGTACCCAGCCCCGGTTTGGCAGCCACGCCTCCGCCCAGGCGTGGGCATCGGATTGGCGCACGAGGTAGTAGTTGCCGGTCTCGTTGTATTCCCCGCCCTGGTAGCCGGCAACGACGCGAGCCGGGATCCCGGCGGCGCGCATCAGAATGACGAAGCTCGTGGCATAGTGTTCGCAATAGCCTTCCCGGCTGTCGAACAGGAACTGGTCCACCGGATTCTCGCCCAGGAGTGGCGGCGTCAAGGTGTATACGAATCCCTGATTGTGAAAATAGGCCAGCGCCTTCTCTATCACGCCGTCGTCGCTGCCCGTCTCCTGGCGCCAGCGCCGTGCCAGGTCGCGCACTCTCGCCGTGGTATTCGGCGGCAGCTGAAGGCCCGCGCGTCGTTCGCCGGGGGAAAGAGGCCCGCGACGGTACTGGGTTTGGGATGCCATGGAGTAGCGTAGGCGTTTGCTGATCGGACTCGTGGTGCGCAAGAGATAGTCGCCCAGGCGCCGCGCGTTCGCCGGAACCGACAGTGGTCGATCGAGCGCCACCAGCCACCGTTTGTTGGTCGGCTCCAGGGTCACCGTGTAGTGATACACCGTGCCGGATTTCCGGCTTGGCCCCTTGTTGGCCCGAAAGCGTGTTCCTATGTGCCAGTTGTGGCCATCGGAATTCCACAAGACGAATGCGCGCCAATACAGTCGTTGCGGCGGGGGACGAGCGCCCTCGAACTCGACACGAAAGGCCGGTTCGTCGGACTGACTGAGGCGGTTGATGCTACCCGGGCGCAACTCTTCACTCAGCCCGGTGGATGCGCCAAAGGCATCGGGCGGCAGTCCCCACAGGCCGCCCTGAATCCTTGGAAATAGCACGTACATCACAATCATGAGCGGCGCCGCCTTGAGCAACAGGCCGGCGACCAGACGAAGATCGGCCCGCCACGGTCGCGGGTGGCGCAGATTCAGCTGTACCAATGCCTGGGTGCACAGGGCGGCTGAGGCCACCATGTAGGCACCCTGGACCAGCGACTGGGAATAGAGGAAATCCGTGGCAACGACCAGGTAGAGCAGGAATACCGTCACCATGTAATCGCGCAGCCCGCGCGACTCAATGAATTTCAGGCCCGTCAGCAGCAACAGCATGGCGGTCCCCGGGTCACGCCCGAGCAGCGTGCCATATTCGCGAAACACGGCCGCGGCAAGCAACAGCGCCAGCGCAGTGCGGACGACCAGACCCGGGCGGTACCAGCCCCGGTGGATAGCGGCATAGCACCAGGCCAGGAGGGCGGCAAACACGATGGTTATCCAGACAGGGAGGCGGAGCGCGTGGGGAACCACGGCGAACCCCGCGGCGATCACAATCCAGGAAAGGGCGCCGGGTCGCGGGTTGTTGTGGGTCTGGTTCACGGCCGGGCCTCAAACAGGGCCAGCGCCTCAAGACACTTGTGCCGATGGTCCGGCCCGCCTCCGGGCGCGATCGTGTTGTCGGGCAGGCGCAGGCCATAGAGCATGCCACCGGTTTCGGCGTCGAGGACCCAGCGGCACAGGACGCTCAGGCGTGTTTCCGTATCCAGGCCATCCAGTTCTTCCCAGTCCAGCCAGACGGACTCCCTGCGGTCGCCGCCGAATCGCTTGGTCTGCAGCGGTTGTCCACGGGCCACCGCCTTCCAGTCCACGTGTCGGGGCGAATCACCGGGCTGGTAATCGCGCACACCAATGAAGTCGTCCCCTTCCGGCCGCAGGCCGGCATCGCGTTTGCGTTCCGCGTCGCCCCGCGTGCGCAGGGGCTGGCGCCCGGCCGGCCGGGGATATACGAGGCAATGGTGGTCGATGCGCACACGCCGCGACCAGGAGTAAAACAGGCCCACGGGGAACTGTGTCGAAACACCGACCTCCGGCATGGCCAGCCAGCCGCGCTGCCGGGTCGGGACTTCAATGCCGACCAGCCGTTGGCCGTCGGCGTCAATGTCCACCGTCGCGGCCCGTGCACCCGCGTGCTCCACCGCCTCTTCCAGGCGCGCGCCAGATCCGGGATTGTCCAGGCATACCTGGAACACGGCGCGTTCGCCGGCGAACACCGGGGCGCAGGGGCCGGCGGTGATGTGCAGGCCGAGAAGGTTGCGGTGGGTGTAAAGCATCGATACCACGGCCATGCCTGAGAGCAGAAAGGTCAGGCCATAGACCAGGCCGTTCTCATAGTTGATGCCGGCCAACAGCATGACAAACAGTACCATGGCAAACAGCATTCCCTGGCGCGTGGGCAGCATGTAGAGCCGCCTTCGGTCGAGGATTGCCTCCGTCTTCGCGACAAGCGGCGGTCTCATGGAGAGCACCGCGTCCCGGGCGCTCCGAATCCGCGGCCTCATGGAATCGGGACGGACTCGATCAGGTGGCGAACGAGGGCGTTTCCCGACTCCCCGTCGGCCGTGTGCAGGCGGTGCGACATCACGCTTGTGGCCACCGCCTGCAGATCTTCGGGCAGAACCAGACCACGGCCCTCGATCAGGGCCCAGGCGCGTGCCGCCTGAATCAGGCCCAGCCCGGCGCGGGGAGAAAGCCCGCTGGTGAAGTTCTTGTCGCTGCGGGTGGCTGCCAGCAGGTCCTGTACATATTCCAGCAAGGCATCACTTACAGTTACCCGGGATACTTGGGCCTGCAGCGCAAGCAACTGCGATGCAGTCATTGCCGGTTTGGCGTTGCGGTAGATTTCCCTACGGTCGCCGCCGGTGAGCAGTTCGCGCTCCGCCGCCCGATCGGGGAAACCCATTTCGATGCGCATAAGGAAACGATCCAGCTGCGATTCGGGCAAGGGAAACGTTCCCACGAGATGATGGGGATTCTGGGTGGCGATCACGAAGAAGGGTTGTGGCAAGGGGTAGGTTTCGCCGTCGGCCGTCACCTGGCGCTCTTCCATGGCTTCCAGCAGGGCGCTTTGGGCCTTGGGCGTGGCACGATTGATCTCGTCGGCAAGCACCACCTGCGCGAAGATCGGCCCCGGGTGAAAGCGAAACCCGCCCTGGTCCGGCTCATACACAGATACACCAATAATATCGGCCGGAAGCAGATCACTGGTGAACTGGATGCGATGGAACTGTGCCCCGGTGACGGCGGCCAGGGCGTGGGCCAGGGTGGTCTTGCCCATACCCGGCAGGTCTTCAATCAGCAGGTGGCCTCCCGCCAGCAGGCAGGCCAGGGACAAACGGATCTGTTCCGGTTTGCCAAGAATGATTTCGTCCAGGGCCTGCAGGGCGGCGCGAATCTGGTTTCGGGCGGAATTCGGGGCTGCGGTCGCGGCGGTCTGGCTCATGGTTCCCTCGACGGAGTCTCGGATGGTTGCAGGCGATACGCTGTAAACTGTAGTCGATAAGCGGTGCATTGGGAAAACTTCCGGCCTGTCATCGCCCAGTTCGGTCTGGTACATTTCGTCGCTGTCGGGCGGGCACCGCAAATCCGCCGGCACGGGCGGCGAATTGTTCGCCGAAATCCCAGAGCAAAACGAGGACATTGCCATGAACAAGATTTTGATCGCTGGCGCGATGGCGCTCCTGATGGCGCCTGGCCTGGCCAGCGCGGGCAACAGCGGTTTCAGCGTCGGTGCAGGCCTGGGCAGTTTCTCCGTCAAAGGGACCAGTCATACGGGTTGGGTGATTGACGGCGCCTATGCCATCGACCGTCATGGAACCATCAACGTGGACCTGCACCAGGACAGCTTCACCGGGGTTTCGTATCGTTACTACTTCGACCGCGCGTACAATCGGGTGTTTCTGGAGGGCGGCATCCTCAGCGGAGCCAATACCACCGATGCGCTCGCCGGTGGCGGCTATGAGGTTGGTGTGGCCCGGGACGTGACCCTGCGTGTCGGTGCAGGCGTGGTTTTCGATTCAAGCAACACAAACTTCGCCCTGCGCGCGACGGTCAACTTCCTTCCCTGAGCGCAAACCGGAACTCCCGGATCCATGAGGGCCGCGGTCGGGAGATCGCGGCCTTTTTGTTTCTGCGCCCGGGCTGTGGCAAGTCGGCGCTTTTCCTTATAATGCTTCGCCCTGAAACGCAGGTGCATTCATGGACCACCCCACTGCATACGATGTGATCGTCATCGGCGGCGGCCACGCCGGTACCGAGGCCGCGGCGGCCAGCGCGCGCATGGGTTGTCGCACCCTGCTGCTCACCCACAACATCGAAACCGTCGGCCAGATGTCCTGCAACCCGGCCATTGGCGGCATCGGCAAGGGCCACCTGGTGCGCGAGATTGATGCGCTGGGGGGCATCATGGCCCGCGCCGCCGATCGCGCCGGGATCCAGTTCCGAACCCTGAATGCGCGCAAGGGTCCGGCGGTCCGTGCGACCCGCGCCCAGGCCGACCGGCTCCTGTACAAGGCGGCGGTGCGCGGCATGCTCGAGCGCCAGCCCGGGCTGGACATCTTTCAGCAATCGGTAGACGACGTCCTCATCGAGGGCGATCGCGTCACCGGGGTGCTTACCCAGATGGGGCTGCGCTTTCATGGAAAGAGCGTGGTGCTGACCACGGGAACGTTCCTCGGGGGCCGCATCCACGTGGGCCTCGAGAACTACCAGGGCGGCCGCGCCGGCGACCCTCCCGCCAACACCCTGGCGGCACGTTTGCGCGAACTGCCCCTGCGCGTCGGCCGACTGAAGACCGGAACTCCGCCGCGCATCGACGGCCGCACGATCAATTATGATGTTCTGGAAGAGCAACCGGGCGATGATCCGGCGCCGGTGTTTTCCTTTATCGGCGACCGCGGCGAGCATCCACGCCAGGTGTCCTGCCATATCACGTACACCAACACCGCGACTCACGACTCGATTCGCGCCGGGCTCGACCGTTCGCCGATGTACACGGGCGTCATCGAGGGCACCGGTCCACGCTATTGTCCGTCGATCGAAGACAAGGTGATGCGTTTCGCCGACCGGGAACGCCACCAGATTTTCGTTGAGCCCGAGGGACTGGATACCCACGAGGTCTATCCCAACGGCATCAGCACCAGCCTGCCCTTTGATGTGCAACTCGAATTTTTGCGCTCCATCGCCGGGTTCGAGAACGCCCACATCACCCGTCCGGGGTATGCCATCGAGTACGATTATTTCGATCCGCGAGATCTCAAGCCAACGCTCGAAACCCGTGTCGTGAACGGCCTGTTCTTCGCCGGCCAGATCAATGGCACCACCGGTTACGAGGAGGCAGCGGCCCAGGGTCTGCTGGCCGGGACCAATGCCGCGCGCCAGGTGCAGGAGGAAGAGCCCTGGTGGCCGCGACGCGACGAGGCCTACCTGGGCGTGCTGGTAGACGACCTCATCACCCGCGGCACAAGCGAGCCCTACCGGATGTTCACCTCGCGCGCGGAGTATCGCCTGATGTTGCGCGAGGACAATGCGGACCTGCGGCTGACTGAAAGCGGCCGGCGCCTGGGTCTGGTGGACGACCAGCGCTGGGAGCGGTTCTCGGGCAAGCGTGAGGCGGTGGAGCACGAACAGGCGCGGTGCGAAACGACCGTGATTCGCGCCGGCTCCGAACCGGCGGAACGAATCGCGGACCTGCTGGAGCGACCCCTGGTGCGAGACGCCAATCTGACGGAGCTGTTGCGCCGACCCGGGGTCAGCTATGCGCAGCTTGTAGAACGGCTCGGCGGCGGGGTCGCGGACGAGGATGTGGCCCAACAGGTTGAAGTGCAGGCGAAGTACTCGGGCTATCTGTCGCGCCAGCAGGAGGAGATCGAGCGCCAGCGACGGCACGAGGAAACACGGTTGCCGGAAGACATGGACTATGAAAACGTGCGTGGACTTTCGGTCGAGGTTCGCCAGAAGCTGGCACAACAGAGGCCCTTCACCTTGGGTCAGGCCGCGAGGATTTCCGGCATCACGCCGGCGGCGATCTCTCTGCTTCTGGTTCACCTCAAGCGTCGCGCGTGAAGCGCGACCCTTCGCTGGCACAATCAGCGCGCCAGCGAAGGTCGGGCGGACTTACTGCTGCGGAGCTGCCGGCGTCGTGTCCTGGGCCGGGGCTTCGTTTGCCGGCGCCGCATCGGGCGCGGCTTCGGCCGGCGCTGCCGGTTCAGGCGCCTTCACATAGTCAAAGGTATTGACCGCCAGTGTGGCTCCGGACTGGTCCACGACCGACGCCTTCCACTGCCCGGTCCAGTCGCCTTCCAGTTGCTTGCTGGAGTACACGCGCCAGCGATTCCCGCCGACCTTGAACGGAACCTCGGCCATGACCTTGCCACCGTGTTCCCAGCGGTGAGTCACGGTTTCGCCGGCCATGTCCTTGAGCTCGGTGAAGTAGTAGATCTTGTGCTTGTCGTTCTCCAGCGTAGAGACCTTGTCCACGGGTTCGCGGTTTTCGATCTCCGTGGAGAATGCCGCACGGGCGACGGTGCCGGCGGGCTTGGGTGCGGCTGCGGGCTCCGTGGACGACGCAGCCGCCGGTGCATCGGCAGGCTGGGCGGCGGGGGCGGCCGTATCCTGAGCCGGGCTGGTCATCGGGTTCGCCTCGTCGGCCAGTGCCGGCGCCGCAATCAATGCAGCCGCAACGAGCAGTGCGATCTTGTTCATGGTGTGCCTTCCCTCCTATTGATAGTCTTGGCGCAGCCGGCAGGCTCTGCCGGCAGCCGGTGCCCAGCATACGCTGGCGCGCCGACTGCTCAAGCGGTGCAAGACGAAGGGGGGCGATTGCTGGACAAACGTATTGCAGAGGGCCGGTTTTGACCGGCGCAGCGCCGGACTCGACCGAGGCATCCCGCCTGGAGCAGGGCGCTCTGGCCCTGGGGCTGGCCCTGCCGGCCGAAACGGTGGCGCGGGCCCTGGCCTATCTGGACCTGCTGCAGAAATGGAACCGCAGCTTCAACCTCACGGCCGTCCGCGAGCGCGAGGCCATGATCACCCACCACCTGCTGGACAGCCTGGCCATTGCCCCCTACGTCACCGGTGAGCGGGTGCTGGATCTCGGCGCGGGCGCGGGTCTGCCGGGGATTCCTCTGGCCCTGGCCCTGCCCGACTTTCGCTTCGTGCTGCTCGACAGCAATCGCAAGAAGACCCGTTTCCTCGTACAGGCGGCGGCGGAGCTGGATCTGGGCAATGTAGAGGTTGTAGCCGCCCGCGCCGAGGATTTCCGGCCTGACACGGGGTTTGACACCATTACCGCGCGCGCCCTGGGCGGGATCCCGCAGATGATCGCCTGGTCCGGCCGCCTCTTGCGCCCCGGCGGGCGATACCTATTTATGAAGGGCGTTTTTCCGCAAGAGGAGTTGGAGGACCTTCCGCCTGGCTACCGGCTGGACGAGGTGGCGCGCCTGCGGGTGCCGGGACTCGCAGCCGAGCGCCACCTCGCCGTGATCCGGCCCGCTGACGGCGGGGCGGATTAAGGTATGATTGGCGCGACAGTTTTCACAGGAGTATCCGAAATGGGCAAGGTCATCGCCATCGCCAACCAGAAAGGAGGGGTCGGCAAGACCACCACCAGCATCAATCTGGCGGCGTCGCTGGTGAAGACGCGCCGCCGGGTCTTGCTGGTCGATATGGACCCGCAGGGAAACGCCACCATGGGGAGCGGCATCGACAAGTCCTCTATCGGTGTCAGCACCTACGAGGTGTTGATCGGCATCGGTCAGATCGGCGATGCCGTGGTCCACACCGAGGGCGGCTTTGACCTGGTGCCGGCAAACATCAATCTCGCCGGAGCGGAGATCGAGCTGGTCAACCTGGACCGGCGCGAACGCCGACTGCACAGCGCCCTTGGGGATATCGCGGCGGACTACGATTTTGTTCTGATCGACTGCCCACCGGCACTCAGCCTGCTGACCATCAACGCGCTGGTCGCGTCGCAGAAAGTCATGATTCCGATGCAGTGTGAGTACTATGCCCTGGAGGGCCTGTCGGCCCTGCTCGATACCATTCGCCAGGTACGCCAGGCATTCAATCCCAAGCTCGAGATCGAAGGCCTGTTGCGAACCATGTACGACCCGCGTAACAACCTCTCCAACGAAGTATCCGCACAGCTGCGCGAACACTTCGGGGACAAGTTGTATCGAACCATAATCCCGCGCAACGTGCGGCTGGCCGAGGCCCCGAGTTTCGGCAAGGCGGTCATCAGCTACGATCTTCAGTCCAAGGGTGCGCAGGCCTACCTGGCCCTGGCGGGCGAGATCCTGCGACGCGAGGAGGCGGCCTGATGAGCAAGAAGGCACGCCTGGGGCGCGGCGCCAGCGCGCTGTTTTCCCGCGAGGGGATCGACGATCTCGTCGGTACCAAGCCGGTGCCCACGGCCGAGACCCTGCGCGATCTGCCCGTGGACGTGCTGCAGCGTGGCAAGTATCAGCCGCGTACCCATATGGACCAGGGCGCACTGGATGAATTGGCCGCCTCCATCCGTGCACAGGGTGTGGTCCAGCCCATCGTGGTGCGGCCCGTGGGCGGTGGGCAGTACGAGATCATTGCCGGCGAGCGTCGCTGGCGCGCAGCCCAGCTGGCCGGGTTGGACAAGGTTCCGGCGGTCATCCGCGACGTTCCGGACGAAACCGCCATCGCGGTTTCCCTGATCGAGAACATTCAGCGCGAAAACCTCAATCCCATCGAAGAGGCCATGGCCCTGCAGCGTCTGGCGGACGAGTTTCATCTGACACACGAGGAGACCGCCGCCAGTGTCGGTCGCTCGCGGTCTGCCGTCAGCAACCTGCTGCGCCTGTTGTCACTCAATCCCAATGTGCGGGAGCTGCTGGAAGACGGAACCCTGGATATGGGGCACGGGCGCGCACTGCTGGCACTGGAAGGAAATGCCCAGAGCACGGCTGCGCGCGAGGTGGTGCGCCGTGCCCTGTCGGTGCGCGAAACGGAGGAATACGTCCGCCGCCTGGTGGAAGGCAGGAAGACTTCGGCCAAGGGGAAAACGAAAAAGCTCGACCCCGATGTACGCGCCTTGCAGGATGAGCTTGGCGAGCGCCTCGGCGCGAAGGTGAAGATCCATCAGCGGGCCCGTGGCAAGGGCGGGTCACTGACCATCGAATTCAACAACAACGATGAACTGGACGGCATCCTGTCCCATTTCCGCTAATGTCGCCGAAACGGTTACACTTGGGTTATTGTCCCGCCTGACGGGGAGGCTTTGATCGATGACGAGAAGACTGTTCGCACTGATCCTGCTTGGCGTCATGTCCGTGGCTCCCGCACTCGCGGTCGAGGCCGATTCGGCCCCCGAGGCAACAAGACGCGCGGCCGAGGCGGGCAACGCGGAAGCCCAGTTGAACCTCGGCATCCTGTACGAGTACGGCTACCGCCTGAAGGGCAACAAGGTCGATGCCCTGGCCTGGTATATGGCCGCCGCCGATCAGGGACTGAAGCTCGCAGTGAAACATCGGGACAAGCTGATGGCCGAACTCACGCCCGCCCAGGTGGAGCAGGCGCGGGCCCGAAGCGCCAAAATTGCCCGGGCGCCGTCGGCCCCCGCCGCCGAAACCCCGCCCACGCCGGAGTCCTCGGGTCCCATCCCCGGGGCCGCATCCGCCGCACCTGCTCCCGAGACCGGGAGCGCCCCACCGGAGCCCACCGTAGAGACGGCCCCGGACCCGTAAAGAAACCGTAAATTATTTCGTTTTAGTCATTTTCCGCCAAAAGCCGGCAAGTTCGGTCGAATATTTGAGCTTATTGCGGGAATTCCCGGGCAATTATTGACCGAATCGGCACCACTCTTTTATACTGCGCGCGCCTCAGGCACGGGGTTTCCGCAAGATTTCCTTTGCCGTCCGGATGCAGTACCAAACCGTGGTAGTTCGATGAGAAACGCTGACGATCAGCTCCGACGAAGCACCCGGTCGGCGGCCCTGTCGCAGCTGATCCTGGTCATTTTGATCGCCGCGATTCTTGTCGTTTGGTCCGGACCGGGTGCCGGGGGAGCGGCGCTGTTCGGTGGCCTCGCGGTCGGGATCGGAACCGCGCTCCATGCGTGGAAGCTTAGCCAGGCCATCGGCCCGAACGGGTCCCTGGATGTGGCCACGTTCTACCAGGGAGCCTTATTAAAGGTATTGGTCACTATCGCACTGCTGGTCGTTGGCCTGGCCGCGCTGCGATTGAATCCCGCGGCGCTGATCGCCGGGGTGGTCGCGGCCTATGTGGCCCTGTTGTTCACGCGCAGCTACGCGCCGCGCCATCGCAAGAAACCGGAACAGACTGGAAACGAGATCTAGGCGACCATGGCTGAACTGACCCCGTCGGAATATATCCAGCATCACCTGACCCATCTTACCTGGGGCCGTTTCCCTGACGGTCACTGGGGTATCGCCCATAGCGCGGCCGAATCCAAGGCCATGGGCTTCATGAGCGTCAACCTGGACACCATGGGCTGGTCGCTGATTCTCGGCGTACTGTTTCTGTTCTTTTTCACTCGCGCCGCCCGCCGCGCCAGTACCGGCGTACCGACGGGATTCCAGAATGTCGCGGAAATGGCGGTGGAATTCATCGAGTCCAGCGTGCGCGGCTCATTCTCCGGCAAGAACGACCTGATCGCGCCGCTGGCGCTCACGATCTTCGTGTGGATCTTTCTGCAAAACCTTATGGACCTTATTCCGGTGGATGTACTCCCGCTGTTGTTGGCGGACGTTTTTCACATCCACCACAACAAGGTGGTGCCCACCACAGACCCGAATGCGACCTTCGGCATGTCACTGGGCGTGTTCATACTTATCATTTACTACAGCATCAAGATCAAGGGCGTGGGCGGCTTCCTTGGAGAACTCTCGTTTCAGCCCTTCGGCAAACTCGGCCTGCCGGCGAATCTGTTGCTGGAAGGCATCAACCTGATTGCAAAACCGGTTTCTCTCTCGCTGCGACTGTTCGGCAACATGTACGCCGGCGAGATGATCTTCATCCTGATTGCACTGTTGTTCAATGCCGGCATCTTCTGGGGTGCCCTGGGCGGAGTGCTGCAGGTCGGCTGGGCGATCTTTCATATTCTGATCATCACGCTGCAGGCGTTCATCTTCATGACACTGACCATCGTGTATCTCGACATGGCGCACCAGGAACATCACTAGGCGTCGGACGAAAACAGTTTTTAATTTTTCGAAGTTTGCTTTTTTAAGGAGAAGACCATGAACGAAGCGACAGCATTTCTGTACATCGCGGGCGCCATCATGATGGGCCTGGGCGCGGTCGGCGCCGCCGTCGGTATTGGCGTGCTCGGGGGCCGTTTCCTGGAAGGCGCGGCACGCCAGCCGGAGTTGATTCCGATGCTGCGTACCCAGTTCTTTATCGTGATGGGTCTGGTGGACGCCCTGCCGGTTATTTCCATCGCCATCGGCCTGTATGTGCTGTTCGCCGTCGTTGGCGGATAGTGGAACTGGCGGATCACGCAACTACAGAAACGATATAAGGAGCCGTCATGAACATCGGATTGACGCTCATTGGCCAACTTGTCGCATTCGCATTCTTCGTCTGGTTCACGATGAAATTCGTGTGGCCCCCCATGGTGAAGGCCATGGAGGCGCGCAAGAAGATCATCGCCGACGGCCTTGCGGCGGCGGAGAAGGGCCAGCATGAGGAAGAACTGGCCCGCCACCGCGCGACCGAGAAGCTCAAAGAGGCGAAGGAGCAGGCGGCGGAAATCATTGCCGGGGCCCAGAAGCGGGCGGCGGAAATCGTGGACGAGGCCAAGCAGTCGGCACGTACCGAGGCCGAGCGCATTCGCGCCGCGGCCGATGCGGAGATCGAGCAGGCGGCGAACCAGGCGCGCGAGCAGTTACGCGGCGAGGTGGTGCAACTGGCTGTGGCCGGCGCGGGCAAGGTGCTCAAGCGCGAGATCGATGCCAAGGCAAACGAGGACCTGCTCAAGGACCTGGTGGCACAACTCTAGGGCACGACCATGGCAGAGAAAAACACCGTCGCACGTCCCTACGCCGAGGCCGCTTTCGATATCGCAAGCGCAGACAAGGCGCTGAAACAGTGGTCCGACATGCTGCTGGCGCTCGCGGCCGTGGCCGCCGACGCGGACATGCAGATGCTTATCGATAACCCCGAGGTGGATGACACCGTGGTCGTGGAGCTGTTCACCGAACTGTGCGCAAAAAGCCTGACCGACAGGGGCGCCGATTTCGTGCGCGTGTTGGCGGCGAACGAACGCCTGGGTGTGTTGCCGGAAATCGCGGCCCTGTTCGAGCTCCGTCGCGCCGAGGCGGAAAAGACCATTGAGGCCGAGGTAACGTCGGCGTTTCCCTTGTCGGAAGCGCGGCAAGAAGAGATCGCAGCCGCTCTGGCCAAACGCCTGGCCGACAGGTCACGCTCAAGACACGCATCGACGAAACCATGATTGGCGGCGCCGTGGTGCGCGCCGGTGACCTGGTGATCGACGGGTCGGTCACCGGTCAGCTCGAGAAGCTGGCCAACGGAATGATGCGCTAACGAATCGCTTTCAAGGAATCCAAACCATGCAACTCAATCCTTCTGAAATCAGCGACCTGATCCGCAAACGCGTCGAGGGCTTCGAGGCCCGTACCGAGGCGCGCAACGAGGGTACGGTCGTAAGCCTCGCCGACGGCGTGGTCCGCATCCACGGGCTGAACGATGTGATGTACGGCGAGATGATCGAATTCCCCGGCAACACCTATGGTATGGCGCTGAACCCGGAGCGCGATTCGGTCGGCGCCGTGATCCTGGGTGACTTCGAACACATCACCGAGGGTGACACCGTCAAGTGCACCGGTCGCATCCTCGAGGTGCCGGTCGGTCCCGAGCTCATGGGTCGCGTGGTCAATGCCCTGGGTCAGCCCATAGATGGCAAGGGCCCGGTGGAAGCGAAACTGACCGCGCCGGTGGAAAAGGTCGCACCTGGCGTGATTACCCGTAAGTCCGTGGATCAGCCGGTACAGATCGGCCTCAAGTCCATCGATGCCATGGTGCCCATCGGTCGTGGCCAGCGCGAGCTCATCATCGGTGATCGCCAGACGGGCAAAACAGCGGTGGCGGTGGACGCCATCATCAACCAGATCGGTACGGGTATTAAGTGCATCTACGTCGCCGTTGGCCAGAAGGCATCGTCGGTGGCCAACGTTGTGCGCAAGCTGGAAGAGTTCGGTGCACTGGAGCACACCATCATCGTTGCCGCGACCGCGGCCGAATCCGCAGCCATGCAGTTTCTGGCACCCTATGCCGGCTGCGCCATGGGCGAATACTTCCGTGATCGCGGCGAAGACGCACTGATCATCTACGACGATCTGACGAAGCAGGCCTGGGCCTATCGCCAGGTTTCCCTGCTGCTGCGCCGCCCGCCGGGCCGTGAGGCGTACCCGGGCGACGTGTTCTATCTGCATTCGCGTCTGCTGGAGCGCGCGGCGCGTGTGAACGAGCAATTCGTCGAGCAGGCCACCGGTGGCGAGGTCAAGGGCAAGACCGGTTCGCTGACCGCGCTGCCCATCATCGAGACCCAGGCCGGCGACGTGTCCGCCTTCGTCCCGACCAATGTGATCTCCATTACCGACGGCCAGATCTTCCTTGAATCGGATCTGTTCAATGCCGGTATTCGCCCGGCCATCAACGCGGGCCTGTCGGTATCGCGTGTCGGTGGCGCGGCCCAGACCAAGATCATCCGCAAGCTGGGCGGCGGCGTGCGTCTGGCCCTGGCCCAGTACCGCGAACTTGCGGCCTTTGCCCAGTTCGCCTCGGATCTGGACGAGGCCACGCGCAAGCAGCTGGATCGTGGTCAGCGCGTGACCGAGCTGATGAAACAGAAGCAGTACGCGCCCATGAGTATCGCCCAGCAGGCCTTCTCGCTGATGGCCGTGAATGAGGGCTATCTGGACGAGATCGATGTGAAAAAGGTCGTCGACTTCGAGGATGCCATGCAGTCGTACCTGAAGTCGAAGTACGCGTCGCTGCTGGAGAAGATCAACGAGTCCGGTGAATACAGCGATGAAATCGCGGCCGAAATGAAGGCGGCGCTGGACGACTTCAAGGCCAACGGTACCTGGTAAGCGGGGCGAAGCAATATGGCAGGCGGCAAGGAAATCCGGACCCAGATCAAGAGTATCCAGAATACTCAGAAGATCACCAAGGCCATGGAAATGGTCGCGGCGAGCAAGATGCGCCGCGCCCAGGACCGCATGGCTGCGTCCCGTCCGTACTCGGAAAAGATGCGCACGGTGATCGGGCATCTGGCCTACGCTCACACGGAATATCGCCACAGCTATCTGGAAGAGCGTGACGCCCGGAATGTGGGCTACATCATCGTTTCCTCCGACCGCGGCCTGTGCGGCGGTCTGAACAACAACATGTTCCGCATGTTGCTGCGCGACATGAAGGAGTGGGACGACAAGGGCGCGGGCGTGGAGCTATGCACCATTGGCCAGAAGGGCTTTCAGTTCTTCCGACGCATCAACGCGCAAATCGTGGCCGACACTTCCCACCTGGGCGATGCGCCACGAGTTACCGATGTGATCGGTGCCGTGAAGGTGATGCTGGATAAATACACGGCCGGCGAGATCGATCGCCTGTTCATCGCCTTCAATGAATTCGTCAATACCATGACGCAGAAGCCCGCGGTCGAGTCGCTGCTGCCCCTGCCGCGCGGCGAGATCAGCGAAGACCTGCGTCACCATTGGGACTACATTTACGAGCCCGATGCCAAACCGGTGCTGGACGGGCTCATGGTTCGCTACATCGAGTCGCTCGTCTATCAGGGCGTGGTGGAGAACATTGCCTGTGAACAGGCCGCGCGCATGGTCGCGATGAAGGCTGCCTCCGACAACGCCGGCAACCTGATCAAGGAATTGCAGCTGGTCTACAACAAGGCGCGTCAGGCCGCGATCACCCAGGAGCTTTCCGAGATCGTCAGTGGCGCTGCCGCCGTCTAGGCCGTGGGAAAGAATTCTACGTTTGAGTATTAAGGGGAACTGTCATGAGTTCGGGTAATATCGTTCAGATCATCGGCGCGGTCATCGACGTGGAGTTTCCACGCGATGCCATGCCCAAGGTATACAACGCGCTCAACGTTGACGACGCGGGCCTCACGCTGGAGGTGCAGCAGCAGCTTGGCGACGGAGTCGTTCGTACTATTGCCATGGGCTCCACCGACGGGCTGCGGCGCGAGATGAACGTCAGCGATACCGGTGCGCCCATCAATGTCCCGGTCGGCACCAAGACCCTGGGCCGCATCATGGACGTGCTCGGCAATCCCGTGGACGACGCCGGTGACATCGGCGCCGAAACCACCGCCCCCATCCATCGCAAGCCGCCGGCGTACGCGGACCAGGCGGCCAGCGTCGAGATCCTCGAAACCGGTATCAAGGTGATCGACCTCATCATGCCCATCGCCAAGGGCGGCAAGATCGGCCTGTTCGGCGGCGCGGGCGTGGGCAAGACCGTAACCCTGATGGAGCTCATCAACAACATCGCCGTGCAGCAGGAAGGCCTTTCCGTGTTTGCGGGCGTGGGTGAGCGTACCCGTGAGGGCAACGACTTCTACTACGAAATGAAAGAGGCCGGCGTACTGGACAAGGTAGCCATGGTGTACGGTCAGATGAACGAGCCGCCGGGTAACCGCCTGCGGGTGGCGCTGTCCGGGCTGACCATGGCCGAGTTCTTCCGTGAGGAAGGCCGCGACGTGCTGATGTTCATCGACAACATCTACCGTTACACCCTGGCCGGTACCGAGGTCTCGGCACTGCTGGGCCGCATGCCCTCGGCGGTGGGTTATCAGCCGACCCTGGCCGAGGCGATGGGTGTGCTGCAGGAGCGCATCACCTCCACCAAAACCGGTTCCATTACCTCGTTCCAGGCCGTTTACGTGCCGGCCGACGACCTGACCGACCCAGGGTACCGGTGCCCACCGGCACCGTGATGGGCGCGCCGGTATCGGTCACCGCCAGTTCGCGCTTGAGTCCATCGGTGGAACCCATGGCGATGGTGCGTACCACACCGTCGGGCCCGCAAGATTCAGCGCTTCCTGTCCCAGCCGTTTGCAGTGGCCGAGGTGTTCACCGGCAGCCCCGGTAAATATGTCTCCCTCAAGGACACCATTACCGGCTTCAAGGGCATCGTCGACGGCGAATACGACGAGCTGCCCGAGCAGGCCTTTTATATGGTTGGCACCATCGACGAAGCGGTCGAAAAAGCCAAGACTTTGTAACGGAGGCTCGTTAAAGTAGGGCCATGACCATGCATGTGGATATAGTCAGCGCCGAATCCGAACTCTTTTCGGGCACGGCGGAGATGGTAATCGCCCCGGCGGTGCGCGGCGAAGTGGGCATTTACCCCCGCCACACCCAGTTGCTGACCCCGCTCAAGCCCGGCGAGGTACGCATCACCCGGCCTGGCGGTGAGGAGGAGGCCATCTATGTCTCCGGCGGTATTCTCGAGGTGCAGCCCCATGTGGTGACCGTGCTGTCGGATACCGCGGTGCGGGCCCACGACCTGGACGAGGCCGCGGCCATGGAGGCCAAGAAGCGCGCCGAACAGGCCCTCAAGGACAAGACCGGCGACATGGAAGAGGCCGAGGCCATGGCCCAGTTGGCCGAGGCGGTGGCCCAGTTGCAGGCCATCCAGCGGCTGCGCAAGAAGAAATAGCCGCGAATGAGGCCCATCTGAGCACTGACAGCAATCAAGTAGAAGGGCAGTTTTCACTGCCCTTTTTTGTTTTATAGGATAGTACTATGAGTGATAACCAGGCCGTTACCGACCAGAAGGTGGTGACTTTTACCTATACCATTCTCGATACCGAGGGCAACGTACTGGAGCAGTCCGACATGCCCGCGTCCTATATTCACGGGATAGACGGCAAGATGTACGAAAAGGCGGAACAGGCCATGACCGGTGCCAGGGTGGGTGACGAGGTGGAGGTGAGCCTCAACCCCGACGAGGGATTTGGTTATCCCGACCCGGCTCTGATATACACTGAAAAGATCGAGAATGTGCCGCCGGAGTATCGCCGTATTGGTGCCGAGGTTGAATTCACAAACGAGGCCGGCGACTCCATGACCATGACCGTCAGCAAGATCGAAAACGGCGAACTCATCGTCGATGGAAACCACCCCTTTGCCGGCAAGACCGTGGTGTTTCGTATGACCGTGATGGGCGTGCGTGACGCCACCATGCAGGAAGTCGGTACCGGCGAGGTAATGGACACCAATGTCCCCATGAGTCTGCAGTAACCCCAATGGACGAACCGTTTCACATCAGTGTGGTGATCCTGGCCGCCGGCCAGGGCACACGCATGAAGTCCAAACTGCCAAAGGTGTTGCATCCCCTGGGCGGACGGTCGCTGCTTGGCCATGTCATCCATACCGCAGGCGAACTTGCCCCAAAGCAGACCATCGTTGTTTACGGCCACGGTGGAGAAGCCGTCAAACAGGCGCTTGCCCATGAAGCGGTCCTTTGGGTTG
>JARRJV010000006.1 GCA_037388825.1 Acidiferrobacteraceae bacterium
GAAAATCCATAACCTTGCGGCCAATTCCCCGCATTTCGTGACGGAACTGGTTTACGGTCTCGATATTGACCCGATTGTTCGCCAGCTGGCGCGAAAGGTACACGTAAAGTTTGACGTTTTCGGTAAGTAAATGTGCCTGCAAGGTGGTCCGGAACTCTCCCAACAGGTCGCGGATGGTCTCGAAATCCTTGTCGTGTACGGCTTCCTGGATCGATTGCAACAGCTGGATCAATTGACGGTGATCTCCCTTCAGCTGATCGACCAAACGTGCGTCAAAGTAAATGCTGGTCCCGGGCGCCGGCTTGTACGGGTTGTACGCGGTACGCATCTCCGCCTTCCTGCCGATCGGGATACCAAAAATCTGCGCCATGCTTCCTCCGTGATCAATCGGCTCCAGGGGCCGCCGTTTTCTGAAATAGCCTTCTAAAATAAAACTAGCAGCGAGACCGCATCTGTCTACGCATTCTGCGTCAGATTGCTGGCCACCGATCTTTGGCCAAATGCCGCCCGTCGCCCGAAAAAAGTTGTATCCTCTGCCCCAGAACGTCACTTCACCGATGTCCGGCCTCACCCATATGTCTTCCAACGAAAAAATCCGGCTCTCCAAACTGATGTCCGAGCGGGGAATCTGTTCGCGGCGGGAGGCCGATGCGCTTATCGAGAAAGGCTGGGTCCTGGTGGATGGCGAGCGGATCGATGTCCTCGGGACCCGCGTCGCCCCGGACGCCGAAATCGTACTCGATGAACGTGCGCGGCAGGCCCAGCGGGAAAACGTGACCATCCTGCTCAACAAACCGGTGGGCTACGTCTCGGCCCAGGCGGAGAAAGGCTATCGGCCGGCTATCAGCCTGATCGGCGCCACTACCCGGTTCTCCGGTGACCGTAGCGATCGCCGGTTCTCGCGGGAGCAGCTGCGGGGACTGGCGCCGGCCGGCCGCCTGGACATCGACTCCCAGGGACTGCTGGTGCTGACCCAGGACGGGCGAATCGCGCGCACCCTGGTGGGCGAAGGCTCGCAGATTGAAAAGGAATACCTGGTACGGGTGCAGGGCGAGATCACGGACCGGAAACTCGATCGCCTGCGACATGGAATGCATCTGGACGGCAAGGCCCTGCGCCCGGCCCGGGTGCGGCAACAGAATCCGGATCAGCTCAATATGGTTCTGACCGAGGGTCGAAAGCGCCAGATTCGCCGCATGTGTGAACAGGTCGATCTGCAGGTCACCGGTCTAAAACGGGTGCGGATCGGCCGCGTGCGTCTGGGAAGCCTGCCGGAGGGATGCTGGCGCTACCTTGCGGACGACGAGCGCTTCTAGTTGGGTTATCATTCCGTACCCGAATGCTGAACCAGATAAACCAAATCGGCACCCTCCCTCTGTGTACAGACTGATTCGCCCCCTACTGTTTCGTCTTGACGCGGAACGCAGCCACCGGCTCGTACTGTCTGTCCTGCGCTGGATCTGCCTGGTGCCCGGCATTCCCTGGCTCCTGACACAGCTCTATCGTGTCAAAAGCCCGGCCCTGGAAACGCAGGTCATGGGGATCCGCTTCTCCAATCCGGTTTGCCTCGCAGCTGGCCTGGACAAGAATGCGGAGTGTGTGCGCCCCCTGTTCACCCTCGGCTTCGGCGGAATTGAACTGGGCACAGTTACCCCGGACCCGCAACCGGGGAATCCGCCCAAACGCCTTTTTCGACTGCCCCGCCATCACGCGCTGATCAATCGATTGGGTTTTCCCAGCGTGGGTCTGGAGGCTTTCATGGAGAACCTGCAGAGGGCGGGCAAGCCCGGGCCCCTGGGCGTGAACATTGGCAAAAACCGGAACACATCCAACGACCATGCGGCGGACGACTATCTGCGCGCTTTCCGGGCGGTGTATGCCGTGGCGGATTACATCGTGGTCAATGTCTCATCGCCGAATACGCCACAACTTCGTGCCTTGCAGGATCGCGAAAAACTCTCCGCCTTGCTCACAAGCCTGAAGAACGAGCAGGTCGAACTGGGGAAGACGCGCCGAGTTTTCGTCCCGATCGCGGTGAAGATCTCGCCGGACCTGACGGACGACGAGATCAACGACATTGCCGATCTCGTTCTTGAAGTCAAACTCGATGCGGTTGTCGCCACGAACACGACAGTGGATCGGCCCGGCCTGGATGGGGAACTTCTTGCCGCCGAAACGGGCGGCCTCAGCGGTGCACCGCTCAAGGCCCGTTCCACGGAAGTGATCCGCCTGCTCTATCACCGCTTGCAGGGCCAGGTACCCATCATCGGCGTCGGAGGCATCGAGAATGCAAATGATGCCTGGGAGAAACTCGTCGCCGGGGCCGACCTGCTGCAGGTCTACTCCGGATTCATCTACGGGGGACCCGGCCTCGCCCGGAGGATCTGTCGCGGCCTTCTCCGCCGAACCCGTGCGGCCGGTTGCGACACCCTCAGTGAAGCCGTCGCCCAGGCGCGCAGCGGCGTCCGGATGATGCGCTAGGGTCGATACCGTCTAGGACAATTTCCGCCACCAGATGGAACGGTTGTTGGCGGGCATGGCGCGATCACCCTCCAGTTCCAGTCCCACGTCCCGTGCCAGGGCATCCACCGCTTCGAAATCCCGTATACCGCTTTCCGGATCACGATCCTTGAGCCAGCGATCGAAATCCTCATTGCTGGACTCCAGGGGACGATGCGCGTAGCGGTAGGGGCCATAGACATAGAGCAGACCGCCGGGGGGCAGAATCCGGCTCGCCCCGGCGAACAGCCGTTCGACACCCGCCCAGGCAACAATGTGTATCGTATTGATGCATACAACCGCATCGGCCCGGGTCACCGGCCACGGCCCCCGTAACAGGTCGAGCTCAACGGGCGCAGACAGATTGTCCAGATCCGCCTCGTCGCGCCACGCCTGGATGCTGGACAGGGCCCCGGCTCGATCGGTGGGATGCCAATTCAGTTCGGGAAAACGCGATGCAAACCAGAGGGCATGCTGGCCGGTACCACTGCCGATCTCAAGCACACTGCCCGTGGATGGCAGGATCTCGCCAAGAACCCGGGCAATGGGTTCCCGGTTTCGTTCGAATGGGGCCGAATACTGTTTCATCTGCCGGACCTTGGGGATGGACCGGGAGGAGCCCCCGATCCACGGAAACACTCAGGGTTGATCGGCCAGCACCAGCTCGCACACCCGGTCGACATGGGCTTCCGGCATTCCCGGATAGATTGGAAGGGAAAGGGCTTCCAGCGATGCCTGCTCACAAACCGGCAGGCTGCCCGGGGTGTACCCCAGATCGCGATACACCTCCTGCAGATGCAGACCCTCGGGATAGCACAGCGAGGTGCCAACCCGATTGTCGGTCAGCTGCCGGCGCACGGCGTCCCGGTTCTGAAGGCGTACCGTGTAGAGATTGTAGGCGTGCCCGCCCCAGGAAGGATTCTCCGGCGTCGCCAGGATCTTGCCGCCGAGGTGCTCGCCGTATGCCTCGGCAACCCGGCGCCGGCCGGCAATGGCCTCGTCAATGAAGCGCAGCTTGATCCGCAGCAACGAGGCCTGAATCTCGTCCAGACGACTGTTGTAACCGATCTCGGTATGAATAAAAGGCTTCACCGCGCCATGGTTGCGCAAGCGCAGCAGGTGTTCGGCCACATCGTCGCGATCCGTGGTAATGATTCCACCATCGCCATAGCAACCCAGGACTTTCGTGGGATAGAAGCTGAAGCACCCGGTATCGCCCATGCTTCCAACCTTGCGCCCTGCCACATCGGCGCCAAAGGCCTGTGCGCAGTCCTCCACGACAGCAAGACCATGCTCCTGCGCGATCTTTCCGAGGGCATCCATGTCCACCGGATGTCCGAAGATATGAACCGGCAGGATTGCTCGCGTGCGATCGGTGATTCGCTCACGCACAGTTTCCGGGTTTAGCGTAAAGCTGTCCGACAGAATATCCGCGAACACCGGGGTGGCGCCCACGACGCTGATCGCCTCTGCCGTCGCGTAGAACGTATACGGTGTCGTGATTACCTCGTCGCCCGGACCAATTCCCAGCGCCCGCAGGGAAAGAACCAGTGCGTCGGTGCCGTTCGCGACTGATACCGCGTGCGCCACACCGACATAATCCGCGATTTCCTTTTCAAGGGCCTGGACATTTGGACCGAGAACAAAGGCCCCGGACTGCCCGGTTGCGCGAATACTGTCGATCCACTCCGGCGAAAGCTCTGAAAATTCCCGGGTGAGATCCAGGAAGGGAACCGATTCGATTACATCTGACATGCTGCGATTTTCTCCCGCACAAGTAAGGCAACCCGCAAGGCCTCCAGGCCGACTCGCCCGGTCACCAGGGGCGTAGCTCCGGTTCGCACATTGCGAACGAAATCTTCCAGTTCCGCGTTCAGTGGCTGTACCGGTTCGATTTCGATACGTTCAGTCACAATTTCCGGCCATTCGCCTTCCTTGTTGGTCGGCTCGGCATAGGCCGAATCCAGCTTCTGGTCGGTATAGTCCAGGCCAAAATAATGATTCGGTTCGAATACCCGAATTCGGCGGAACTTCTTGTTCGAAACGCGGCTTGCGGTCACATTCGCCACGGCGCCGTTCTCAAACTCCAGGCGGGCATTGGCAATGTCTGTGTGCTGTGTAATGACGGGCACGCCCATGGCCTCGATCCGGCGAATGGGTGAACCGACCAGCTCAAGCACGATGTCGATATCGTGGATCATCAGATCCGTCACCACATCGACATCCGTTGCCCTCGCGACGAAAGGGCCGAGTCGATGAACCTCAATGAACATGGGCCTGGTGGCACGCCTGGCCAGGGCCATCACACCTGCGTTGTAGCGTTCAAGGTGACCGACCTGGAAAACGACCTTGTGCTTTTCCGCCAGCTCCACCAGCTCGAGCGCTTCCTCGTAGCTCGGCGCAATGGGCTTCTCGAGCAACATGTGTACACCCGCCTCCAGGAACGGGCGCGATACGGCAAGGTGATAGGCAGTAGGAACAACGATGCTGACTGCATCGACCTTGCCGACCAAACCGCCGGCGTCGGTGTACGCCTCACAGCCGCATTCCTCCGCCACACGCTCGGCGGCCTGTCGGTCCACATCGGCAATGGCGACAAGCTCTACACCGGGCATGTCGCGGTAGATGCGTGCATGGAACTTGCCAAGGTATCCGGTACCGACGACGCCGACTCGCAGGTTTGCGGTACCCGTGTTTGCTTGGGCGGACATGAAATTCCAGTTGATCGAGGACAATCCCTAATGGTCGCAGCCCGCGGTAGCAGAGGCGGATTCTCTCCTCTCGAGCGATACCGGTGCTGAAAACGGCACGCATTATAGCGCGCCGTCCGGCCAGCGACTACCGGCCGCCCGTTGGCGCGGCGCCGATATCGAAGGCCCGGGATTCCACGAAAATCCGGAACAGGTCTGCATCCACCTTGCCGGACCGGGACTCCTCTCCCAGGATATCCAGGGCCTGCTCGAGCGGAACGGCCTTCTTGTACGGGCGATCCGGCGCGGTCAATGCATCATAGATGTCCGCAATCGCCATCATCTTGGACTGCACCGGAATCTCCCCGGCATTGAGCCCCCGCGGATATCCGGTTCCGTCGAGTTTCTCATGGTGCGCATAGGCGATGTCCGGCAGGCTTGCCAGATTTCGGGTCCAGGGGATCAGGCGAAGAAATTCGAAGGTATGGCTGACGTGGGACTCGATCTGCTCGCGCTCCTCCGGCGAAAGACTGCCCTTGGACAGGACCAGGCTGCTGAACTCGAACTCCTCGAGCAGCGGAACCGCATTGCCGTCATGGTCGGGGAAGCGATAGGCAACGATACTTCCCAGATCGTGATCTGCCTCACCGTGCACGACATTGGGCTGGTTGGCACGCAAGATCGTCTCAAGAAATCCCGCCAGCCTCTGATCTTCGTACGCCAGCATGCGCTCGATCTCCTTGCGCCGGCCACGCAACTCATCGGCCGACAGCGAACTGGCTTCGTACAGATCGAGGATCTCCCGATAGGCCTGGCGACTCAGGCTGGTGCGCGCGTAGCGAAAGCGTTGCTCGATGAGCGCAAGCTGTTCGGGGTACAGCTTGTTGGCCTTGACCAGAACGTTTTCCCGCACACCTACCTTGCCGAAATCATGCAACAGGGCCGCGTAGCGGATCTCCTTCAGCTGATCCCGACTGAACTGGACTGCACGCACGCTGTGCAGATCGCTTTGATCAACGGCCTTGCCCAGACGCTCGGTGAATTCGGCCACGCGGAAGGAATGTCCGGCCGTGGTCGGGTCCCGTGCCTCGATCGCCTGTACAGATGCACGTATGAAACCCTCGAACAATCGCTCGATATCGGCGTAGAGAATACTGTTTTCGAGTGCCACACCGGCCTGGCCTGCCAGCGCCAGGGCGATCTGGGTGCTTACGGAATCGAACGGCAAGACCTGCTTGTGAAAGTCATCCGCTGTGCTCAATCTCTGTTGATAGTCCAGCTTCCGGTTGATCAATTGCAGCACACCTACCACGTCGCCGTCCTTGTTCGTCATCGGCACCGTCAACATGGATCGTGTGCGGTAGTTGAGACTGCGGTCCGAAGCAGGATTGAATGTATACGGCATGTCCTCGGGTATGTTGTACGCATCCTCGATGTTGACCAGTTCCCCCGTACTGGCCACGTAGCCGGCAATACTGTACTTGCCCACAAGGGTCATCTGCGCGCTTGCCCGTGCATCGGTGGACGCATTCTGCCAAAGCCGAAAATAGAGCTTGCCCTTGTCATCGCGGGTATAAATCGATGCACCGTCGGCACCCGTCAGCTTGCGCGCATGGCTCAGGACCAGATCCAGAAGCGAGTCCAGGTCCTTTTCCGAAGCCAGTGCATGACTAATCTCGAGGACCTTCTCCAGCGTTCCAGTCACACGATCCTGGTCATTCCGATGTTCGAGCACCGACTGGGCCGTGCGAAGGGTGGCACAGACCAGTTGCGGCGAGGTACCCGGCACCAGTACGCCGCTAACCAGGGGGTCTTCCAACAAGGCTTCATGAAGGCAGTTTGGGTCGTCGGTCCACAGGACCACGCCGAACTCGGAGCGTTCCCTGGCATCCAGATCCGCCAGAATCCGTTGGGCTTGCTGGGGGGTGAGGACGAGAAGGGCCGGGAGACTCAAGGGGTCAATCGCATCCAGGGAATGAAACTCCTGGGAGAGATCCGACTCTTTATATAATAGAGACAGATCGATTTGCCCCCGGGCCTCTGAGGCTATCCATAGTGAACTCTGCGGTCTCCCCATTTCCGTTCCCCGACCGTTTTCGCGGGACTGGCGCCCACTTTGCGCTATTGTATGCGATTCACCAAGCATAGACGCGATATATTTAACGCACCATGCACAAATCTAGGGCAGTAGTGATTACGGGCTGCTCCAGCGGCATTGGACACTGTCTGGCACAGGGTCTGAGGGCGCGGGGTTACCGCGTCATCGCCACGGCGCGGAAACCGGAAGACGCTGAACGGCTGGATCAGGAGGGCCTGGAAGGGCTCCACCTGGATCTGCGCGACAGCGATTCCATTCGGTCCGCGGTCGCAACGGTTCTGGAACGAACCGGGGGAAACGTATACGGCCTTATCAACAATGGTGCCTATGGACAGCCAGGAGCGGTGGAAGATCTTTCCCGCGAGGTGCTGAGGCAGCAATTCGAAACCAATCTGTTTGGCACCCAGGAACTCACCAATGCCATCCTGCCGGCCATGCGTGCCCGAAACAAGGGCCGCATCGTACAAATCAGCTCCATCCTCGGTATCGTGACCTTCGCCTATCGCGGCGCCTACACCGCCAGCAAATTCGCACTGGAAGCCTTGTCCGACACCATGCGCCTGGAACTCCGGGGGAGCGGAATCCACGTCTCCCTGGTCGAACCGGGACCTATCGTCAGCCGCTTCCGCGACAACGCCCTCGCCGCCTTCCGCGAGAACATCGACCTGGAACACAGTACTCATCGCGAACTGTATCGTGCGGTACTGAAACGGCTGGAAGGACGGGCCGGACGCACGCCGTTCACGCTGCCGCCGGAAGCCGTGCTCAAGCGCGTGGTTCATGCGCTGGAGGCGCCCCGCCCAAAGATCCGCTATCCCGTCACGACACCAACGTATGTCTTTGGATATTTTCGCCGACTGCTGCCGGCGCGGTGGCTGGATCGTGTCGTCTTTGCCGTCGGCGACCGGCCCGATAGTGAATCGGGCTAGAACTCCGCGGTGAACTTCGCCGCAAGCCCCTGGGCCTCCCTGCCCGTTCCTCCCACTGCCGCCGCGTAGTCGCGATCGACGATCCATTCCAGCCCTACATGGGTATGGGCGCCGAGCTCCTTTGACAGACCAATGGACAAGCGACGCCGGGGAAATTCCAGCGAAAGTGCGTCGGCGCTCTCCTGATAAGACACCGCTGCCACCCACTTCCTTTCCTTCGATCCGAATTCGCGCGCGATTTCCAGTTGCCACGCCCGAGGTCTGGCACCAGCTCCGTTGAAGGAGAGCTCCGAGCCGTCAAATGCCTTCAGGGTTTCCAACCAGGATGCCAGCAGATGCCAACCTGCTCGGTGGACCCCGATATGGCTTGACCAGGCTGGAACGTCGGCCTGCAACGTCCCCGGAGTGATCCATCCCTGCAGGCGGCGGGCACCACCAAGGTTCCCGATTGCGCTGATCGCGGCCTCCAGAAGGTGTCCGTTGGCCTTGCGTTCGAATCCGAGGTCGCCACCCCATGAGATCGAACCGGCGGCCGATGGTTTGCGGCTGTCATATGCGTATATCCTTCCAAACCAGGTCTCTTGCGATACACCGACCCGAACCGCACGCTCCCGCTCCTCGCCAATCTCAAGTGTCAGCGGATCGGAAAGGAGAAAGGTTTCGAACTGCCCGATACCCAGGTAGAACTGGCCCACGTCGAGACTGACGCGCCGCTCGGAGCCAAGGGCAAAAGACGCACGGGCCTCGTCCAGTTCCAATGGCGTACTCCCTTCCTCGTAGAGAGCGGAAACATGCATCGACAGGCGATTGCTCAGGATGCTGTCGATGGACAAGGCCGCCTTCGCCAGCTGCGCGCCCTGCGTGGACGTAGCGGCGTAGTCACGCGCATATCCCCACTCCAGTTCCGCGGCACCGGACAGGGAGAACGAAGCTGCGTCCGCGCTCATCGGCGCAAACGCCACGGCGAACCAGGAGAAGCTGCGCGCCAAGCGCCGAAATCGGCCGGGCGCTCGATGGGAAGAGGTGCTGTCGGCGCCAAGAACTGCTGGAGATCGACGCATGCGCAAGGGTATCAATCCACGAGTCACTCATAATCCTCATTGAGTGCCCGGAGGAAGGCCGCCAACGCGGAGACATCCCCTTTCCCCAGATGAATATGGCGCAGTTCCGGCGCCGGGTTGCGCACCCGGCCCGCGCGCGCCAATGCGGCGATCACCTGATAGTGCCGCACTGTCTCTTCCAGGGTGTCGTATCGGCCACTGTGCATATAGGGCGAAGAATCTCCGAGATCGCGAAGGATGGGCGTCTTGAAACGGGCAATGGTTCGGTCCAGCACCGCCGCCGGTTTGCAGGCGTGCGCGCACAGCAAATGGTTCAGCTTGTGCTGCGGCGCCGGCATATCGGGGTTGGCATACACATTCCACAGGCCGAGGTCTGCGTCCCCCGGCCGGTTGCGCGCAACCACGGCACGAAATCGGCCGCTGGCATGGGGATGCCGCGGGGTTGGAGGAAGCCAGGCATCGTAGTCCCGCTCGCGTCGCGCCAGGGTCGGGATGCTCAAGGCGGCGAATGAGCCGGTGCCGTGGGCGTCGTCATAATCCAGTTGCGAAACACCTGTGTTATGGAAACGGAAATCGGAGAACTCCGGCGCGACATGGCACGCAATGCAGTTGCCGATGGCCGAGGATTTTTTTGGCGCCGATTCGGCAAAGAAGATCTTCAAGCCCGCCAGTTCCCTCGGCCCGAACGCAAAGGCCTGCTTGTGATGCCGGAAATGGCCATCCCCCTTGCCAACGAATCTGGGCTGGCGCAGTCGGTTCACGGCTGCGCGAAGCCGGCGGCTATAGGCGAGCGCCGATTCGTCGCTACGCGGCGCGCGCGGCAGTGCATATTTTTTGAGGAAGATATCGTACGGCGACCCGGTGTGTCTGCCGCTGGCGTCGCGCGCGAAACGGATGTTGTCCACATAGGCCGCGATCAGCCGCGAGACAGCATCGACGATCTGCGCGTCGCTGGCGTGGTCCACATCGATGCGGTACGCCGGCGGCAGGCGCAGGTCTGCCGGGATGGATCGATCGGTTCCCGTGAGCACCTGTTCGTACGCACCACCGAATTCCTTTGCCAGCGGGCCACGGCCATCGTCCCGACGGATAACGGCCGCGATATGACGCAAGGCAATACCGTGCTCCCCGGGCAGCCAGCCATAGTTGCGACCGGTCAGGGTCGCACGGACGAGATCGTCCAGACTGGCGAACTGCCCGTCATAGTGGAACAGGCCGTGGCCCGGCACGGTGATATCCACCATCTGCATGGCGTTGCGCACGGAGGTGCGCTCACCGTCGGGCCGGGTTGTAACGGGGCTGCGGCGGGCGAAGTCTGCGTAGGTACGCATGCCGCCGCCCCTGGCCCCTCCCTGCTCGTCCACCAGGTGGCAGGCACGGCAGTTCATGGCCTGCCCGGCAAACGGCCCCTTGATCCGGCCGGCCGTCGTTTCGGTCCACTCCATGACCGGGTCGGCGCGGTGCGGATGCCTGTAGGCGAACCAGGAAAAGCGGGTTTCCAGGGAAAGGCGCTCGCCGATGCGAACCTCAGGGGGATCCTGATCGGCCCGTGCGGACGCGCTCACGACGCCACAGAGCACGATCGCGCCCAGGATCAGGGCCTTTGTCTTTTTCGCCGACACACCGCACCCACCAATGAAAACTGGATGCGATTGTTAATGCTTCTCATTTGTATGTCAAGTCAGCAACAGAATGGCGCCGTCCCCGACTCTATTCGGCGAGCTGATGGGAGACCATGCCGTCCGCCAGTTTCGGCTCAAACCAGGTGGACTTGGGCGGCATCACTTCGCCGGCGTCCGCCACGGCCATAAGCTGATCCAGGGAGGTCGGAAACAGGGAAAAGGCCACAGCCATTTCGCCACTGTCCACGCGCCGCTGCAGTTCCTCCAGGCCGCGAATCCCGCCCACAAAATCGATGCGCTTGTCACGACGGGGATCGGTGATGCCGAGGATGGGCGCAATCAGGTGGCTGGCCAACAAACTGACATCCAGCCTTCCCACCGGATCGTCCGCCGGTATGAGATCCTCGCGGATGGTCAGCCGGTACCACTGCCCGGCGAGATACATTCCGAACTCGCCGCTTGTCGCCGGTCGAACCGGCGCATCTTCCGACGCAACGGCAAAGGCATCCTGCACGGCCTGCAGGAAATCCTCCGGTGTACGACCGGCAAGATCCTTCACCACGCGGTTGTAGTCCAGGATCTGCATCTGGTTATCAGGAAACGCGACTGACAGGAAATAGTCCGCGGCGTTCTCACCCGCGCCGGCCTTACGCCTGGCCGCCGCCACCCGCGAGGCCGCGGCCGAACGGTGATGACCGTCGGCGATATACAGACAATCCATGGCATCGAAGACTTGCGTGATCTTCTCCGCCGTCGCCGGGTCGCGCACAACCCACAGGGCATGCTGCACACCGTCGTCGGCGGTAACGTTCACTTCCGGTTCGCCGCTGCAAGTCTCGGCAACAATGCGATCAATGTCGTCATGGTGACGATAGGTCAGGAACACCGGTCCCGTCTGTGCATTCAGGGCCTCGATCTGGCGCACGCGATCGTCCTCCTTGTCCGGTCGGGTGAATTCGTGTTTGCGAATCCGGTTGCTGTCGTAATCCGCCACCGAGGCCACCAGCACCAGCCCGGTCTGCACATGCTCGCCCATGATCAGGCGATAGATGTAGTAACAGGGCTGGTCATCCTGGACCAGTACCCCCTGCTCCAGCATGTGCTGGAAGTTTTCGCGCCCCTTGGCGTAGACCGCCTCGTCATAGGGGTCGGTCCCCGGCGGCAGATCGATTTCCGGCTTGGAGATATGCAGGAAGCTGTAGGGTTTGCCGGCGGCCCTGACCCGGGCCTCTTCGGTATTGAGCACATCATAGGGTGGCGCCAACACCTCCTCGGCGCGGCCGGGGGCGGGTCGCAGACCCTTGAAGGGACGAATCAGATTCATGGTTTTCCTGTATAGTTGCGGCGTGTCACGGCCCCGGACCACCCCGGAGCGCGTCGCATTATACGCACCGTACCCGCAATTGCCGACCCGGAATCCCGGATATGAACCAGCCCCCCTGCCGCCCCTATCTGCCGCCGGAATGGGCCCCGCAGGACGGCGTCATGCTCACCTGGCCCCATCCCCATGGCGATTGGGCGGACCATCTCGCCGACGCCGAACGCACGTTTACGCAGCTGGCCCTGGCGATCAGTCGCCGCGAGCGGGTACTGATCGTGTGCTACGACGAGGCCCACCGTTCCCGCGTTCAGGACCTGCTAGTCTCCGCCGGCGTCGATCGGGCCCGCACCGATGTCCGCATCGCGCGGTCCAATGATTCCTGGGCACGGGACCACGGACCCGTCACCGTTCTTTGCAGCGGCCAGGCCCAGTTGCTGGATTTCCGTTTCAACGGCTGGGGCGGCAAGTACCCGGCCGATCTGGACAATGCCATCACCCCGACGCTGTTTCGCGACGGTGTCTTTGGCGACACGCCCCTGGAGACCGTAAACCTGGTACTCGAAGGCGGCGGTATCGAGGTGGACGGTTCCGGTACCCTGCTCGCGACCCGGCCCTGCCTGCTATCTCCGAAACGTAACCCCGACCTGACGCGAGAGTTGATGGAGAGACTGCTGGCGGAGCACCTTGGCATCGAACGCTTCCTGTGGCTGGAACACGGCTGGCTTGCCGGAGATGATACCGACGGTCACATCGATACCCTGGCCCGCTTCTGCGATCGCGAAACCATTGCCTTTGTCCGTTGTGATGACCGTGACGATGATCATTACGGGCCGCTGTCCGCCATGGAGGCCGAACTGAAACAGTTCACGAGCGCCACCGGCGCGCCCTACCAGCTTGTTCCGCTGCCCTTGCCTGGCGCCCGATTCGACGATACGGGCCAGCGCCTGCCGGCGACCTATGCCAATTTCCTCATCATCAACGATGCCGTCCTGGTACCTACCTATGACGACCCTTTGGACGAGCTGGCGTTGACACGACTGCAAGCCTGTTTCCCCGACCGCGAACTGGTGGCCATCGACGCCTTGCCTCTGATTCGGCAATACGGCAGTCTGCATTGCGTCACCATGCAACTGCCGGCCGGGGTGCTGGCGAGCTGAACATGACGGATTCCGGCAAGAATCAATCAGACACACTGACCGTGGGACTGGTCCAGCAGGCCTGCGGCGAAGACTACGACGCCAATCTGACCGCGTCTGTCGACGGAATCCACGAGGCAGCCTCCCGTGGCGCGCGACTGGTATTGCTGCAGGAGTTGCATACCGGCGTCTATTTCTGCCAGAGCGAAGACTCCGCGCGGTTTGATCAGGCCGAAGCCATTCCCGGACCGACCATGAACCGACTGGGTGCCTTGGCGAAGGAACTCGGGATTGTGATTGTCGGATCCCTGTTTGAACGACGGGCCGCGGGCCTGTACCACAATACCGCCGTGGTGCTGGAGCGCGACGGGACTCTCGCGGGACGCTATCGCAAGATGCACATCCCCGACGACCCGGGCTACTACGAAAAATTCTATTTCACGCCCGGCGATCTTGGCTTCACACCCGTCGATACCTCCCTCGGCCGCCTGGGTGTGCTCATATGCTGGGACCAGTGGTATCCGGAGGCGGCACGGCTCATGGCGCTGCATGGCGCCGAACTGTTGCTATACCCCACCGCCATCGGCTGGGACCCGCGCGACGAGGTTGATGAAAAGCAACGCCAACTTGAAAGCTGGCGCACGGTGCAACGGGCGCACGCGGTTGCCAATGGTCTTCCGGTGCTCAGCTGCAATCGCACCGGCCACGAACCCGATCCCGCGGAACAGGGTCCGGGCATCGATTTCTGGGGCAGCAGTTTCATCGCCGGGCCCCAGGGCGAGATTCTGGCGGAGGCGCCGACGAATGATCCGGCCGTACTGGTGACGGCGATTGACCGGAAGCGTTCCGAGTCGGTACGCCGTACCTGGCCGTTCCTGCGCGATCGGCGCATTGACGCCTACGACGACCTGACGCGACGATACATCGACTCCGATTCCTGATAAACCGATTGTGACAGCGAAGACACAAGCATGATTGTAATCACCCGACCCGATGTCGATAACGAGAGCGAGGAGTTCCGCAGCCTGCTGGAGTTCCTGGAGAACAAGCCCAACGTCCGCACCAGCGTGCATCGGGAGATCGGTACCCAACAGACGCTGACGGAAATCTATCTGATCGGCGATACCGCCTCCCTGGACGCGGCTGAGATCGAGAGCCTGCCTGCCGTGGAACGCGTGGTGCGCGTGTCGCAGGAATATCGCGTCCTGGGCCGCCACCGCGACGACCTGCGGCCTACAGGTTTCGAATACAACGGCGTGGAATTTTCGCAGGACAACCTCAATGTGTTTGCCGGACTGTGTGCTGTGGACACGCGTGAGCATGTGGAAGCGATGATGAAAGCGCTGCAGGCCCATGGCCAGGTGTGCACGCGCATGGGTGCCTACAAGCCACGAACCAGTCCCTATGCATTCCAGGGCCACGGCAAGAACTGCCTGCCCTGGGTGTTCGAACTGGCGGGCAAGTACGCCATCCGCGTCGTCGCCATGGAGGTGACCCACGATTCCCACGTGGATGAAATCCGGGCGGCCCTGGATGCCACCGGCAAACCCACGGGGGTTATGCTGCAGATCGGCACACGCAATACGCAGAACTTCGAACTGCTAAAGATCGTCGGCCGGCAGCAGGAGTTTCCGGTTCTGCTCAAGCGTGGTTTCGGCATCACCCTGGAGGAATCCCTGAACGCAGCCGAGTATCTGGCGAGCGAGGGGAACCGCCGCGTGATCTTCGGTCTGCGCGGCATGAAGACCAATATGGGCGACCCGCATCGCAACTTTGTCGACTTCGCCCACGTGCCCGTGGTCAAGCGTCTGACACGCATGCCCGTGTGCATCGACCCTTCACATTCCGTGGGAACGCGCGACGCAGCCCCGGACGGCATCACAGACCTCATGCACGTTACCGCACAGGGCGTCATCGCCGGCGCGAACATGATTCTGGTGGATTTCCATCCAGCGCCCGAGAAGGCACTGGTAGACGGGCCGCAGGCGCTGACGCTGGAAGAGCTTCCGTATTTCCTGGACGACGTGGCCGTGGCGCGCGAGGCCTATGAGAAGCGACGTCGACTCAACCAGGAATTTCGCAAAACTCAGGGAAGGGCATCCCGGTAGAGATCCACGACCGCGCGATCCGTGCGGCGCATCAAAACAATGTCCCGACCGATGATTCGCCGCACGTAGTCGTGCGGCAGGGGCGTCAGCTTGCGCTCCAATGCTCGCGGCAGGCCTATCCCCTCGAGGTTCGACGGCAGCAAATCCAGCTTCACAAAGCCCTCTGGCAGGGCTCCCGGTCCACGGCCGAACGCCTTCCCCCTGTACCACTCTGCGATCAGATTCCGGTCACGCTCGCTGATGACGACCCCTCTGGCCATTTCTGCTTCCTCGAACGACAGCCGATGGGAACTGAAAACGGCGGTCGCGCATGCCGATAGTCCCGACACGGAGATGAGCACGAGAACGATTGCGAACGTCTTGCGTTTCATTTCGGTAAATGCCGTAGAGTCGGACCGACATACAGTTGCCGCGGCCGATCGATGCCATGGGGTATTTCGTGCAGCTCCAGCCAGTGGCTGACCCAACCGGTGGTGCGCGCAAGAGCGAACATGGCCGTGAACATATTGGTCGGCACGCCCATGGCCCGCAGCACGATGCCTGAATAGAAGTCGACGTTGGGATAGAGCTTGCGCTTGATAAAATAGTCATCCTTGAGTGCGATCTCTTCCAGGCGCACGGCGACCTCCAGCAAGTGATCGTCCAGACCCAGATGATCGAGTAACTGTTTTGCTGTGGCCTGGATTACCCGTGCACGCGGATCGAAGTTCTTATACACGCGATGACCGAAACCCATGAGACGGAACGGATCCTTCTTGTCCTTGGCGCGATCAATGGCCTTGCCGATGTTGTCCACCGAGCCGATTTCCATCAACATCTTCAACACCGCCTCGTTGGCACCCCCGTGGGCCGGACCCCAGAGGCTTGCGATTCCGGCAGCGATACACGCGAATGGATTGGCATTGGTCGATGCCGTCATGCGCACGGTGGAAGTTGATGCGTTCTGCTCATGATCGGCATGCAGGATCAGGATTTGGTCCAGCGCCCGCGCCTGAACCGGATCGATATGGAAATCGGTGTTCGGTCGCCCGAACATCATCTGCAGGATGTTTTCCGAGTAGCTGTATTCCTTGCGCGGGTAACGGATGGGCCGACCGACGTGATAGGTATGACTTGCCGCTGCAATCATGGGCATCTTGGCCACCAGACGCATGGCTGCGAGCACACGCTGATCGGGATCGTCGATATCCATGCTGTAGTGATAGAAGGCAGACAGTGCGCCGACCACAGCCACCATGATGGCCATGGGGTGGGCATCGCGCCGGAAGCCACGGTAGAAGCTCAGCACCTGATCATGGAGCAGGCTGAGGTCGCCGATCTTGTCAGCGAATCCGGCGAATGCGTCTTCCGCGGGAAGCTCACCGAACATGAGCAGATAGGCAACCTCCTCGAAGCTGCTCTTCTCTGCCAGCTCCTCGATCGGATAGCCGCGATAGAGCAGAATCCCTTCGTCGCCGTCGACGTAGGTGATCGCGCTGCTGCACGCGGCAGTGGAGCGGAAACCGGGGTCGAAGGCGAGCAGCCCCTGTTGAGAATACAGGGACTGGATGTCGATGGCGCGCGGGCCCATCGTGCCCTCCACGAGTGGCAGGCTGTTTTCGTCGTGCTCACTTGAAATAACGGCGTTTACGTAGTCGGCCATAGGCTTCCGGTTCGCGTGGTATTTGTATCGGGTCGAACGGGAAAGCCTACATCGAAGGCGCCGTTCAGTACAGGGGCCGAACACCGAACACGGTCCGCCCTAGTTATCCTCGCGCCACCACTTCGCGATCGCCCTCCCCACGAATGGATTTACCAGGTAGCCATAGGATCGGTGCACATTCAGACCTTCTTCATTGCGAAAGTAGTTATAAACGCCCTCGTACTCGTCATGAATTACAAGACTGTGACCACGCGTCATCATGGGGCGAAAATCATCCTCGATGCCCTCATCCAGTGCGGTCAGATCCCCGACCGCCGCAATGTTGATCCAGCGATGGATGTTGCCGGGAAAACGTCTCGCATCGGTGGCGTTGGTGCCCAACAGGCGTCGGCGTACATAATGCATTCCCAGGGGGCTGCCCAGGGTCAGGTACAGGTCGACCTTCGCCTTGTTTCCCTCGCCATGCCACAGCTCCCACAGGCTGTCATAGGCGATGATGGAACCCATGCTGTGGCCGATCAACAGAATACGGTCACCTTCGGCCAACATTCCACGCAACATGACCTTGGCCTTTTCCCGTACCCGATCGGCGATCCCGTCCCGGTTCTGAAAATAGCGCGCGGTCTCGGCGATGATGGCGCGGATCGCGCGAATGGGTATGAGGGGAATCAGAAACGGCAAGGCATCAGCAATCTGATACAAAAGGCGCGTGGTGTGTCTGCGCCAGCTGTCGGCAATGCGCCGGTCGTCCGCGGTCGGGCCGGGCTGACGAATCAGGGTATCGATCCAGGGCAAATCCGCTTCCAGTGACTTGTAGTGACCGTAGAACAGATGATTCCACGCAATCAGCCGGAAGTTGTCCTTGGCCTTTCCGAGTTCGGTCGCGGCCTCTTCATCCACCCGGCGCACCCCTTCCACCAGGCAACGCCACAACTGTTCACGATGCTCCCGCGGATGCGGTTTCGGATTCTTGCCCGGAACAAAAACGATTGTCCGCTTTCTCGTGCCTGCATCGGACATGAACAAGCGCCCTCGCTGGGGATCGTGACAAAAGTCATTGTAGCGCTACTTGCGGACCCGGTACTATTTTGGTGTCTCTTTCCACCAGGGTCCAACTATGACATCTAGGCGAGTACTGATCATCGGTTTCGGGGAAATGGGTCATGCCATGAACCATCTCCTTTCTCCCCGACACGAGGTTCAGGTCTGGCACCGGGCCCACGCCGGCGAAGTGGCAATCGATCTGGCAAGAAGCGCGGAAAAACAGGATGTGGTGCTGTTCTGCGTTCCCACCGCCCCCGTCTTTGAACTCGCAAGCCGGATTCGCGACCGATTGTCTTCAGACACGCTCTGCCTCAGCATAGCCAAGGGGCTGGACGACCAGGCTCGACCTGCCTTGCTCGCCTTGCGCGCGGGCCTGGGAAAGGACACGAACTCCGGCGTGCTCTATGGACCCATGATCGCCGAGGAACTGATGGTCGACCGGCCCGGTTTCGCCCAAGCGGGTGTGGAAGACCGCGAACACTATATGAGGGTTCGCGATCTGTTCGCCAGCAGCAATCTCGTGCTTGAGTATCACGACGACCCGCCGGGGCTGTCCTGGTGCGCGGTGCTGAAGAATGTCTACGCCATAGCCTTTGGCATGGCCAATGGTTTGGGCCTGGGCGACAACGTGCGTGGCCTGCTCGCCGTATTGGCCCTGCGTGAGCTTTCCGCGCTGGTAGGAAAGTTGGGCGGCAAGACCGATACACCCTACGGGCTTGCGGGTCTGGGAGACCTGATCACCACCGCCACCAGCGCCGGTTCACACCACCACGAACTCGGTTTGCGTCTTGCCCGCGGCGAACGTGAAGGGATTACCGGGGAAGGTGTACACAGTCTGCGCACCATACGTGCCCACGAGCTGATCGATATCAAACCCTATCCCATGTTCAGCCTGATCGAACGGCTGGTACGGGAGCCGGAAGACCTGCCGGGCCAGTGGCACGACTTTCTGTTCTCGGCACTTCCAGCATAGGACGGCGACAAGGTCAATCTGTCATCTCCGGGCGGCTTCGGGCTACAATCGGCGGCGCCCAGATTCGTACCGGAACGCAGTTCGTGAAGTCTCTCAATCCCCGTCAACGCGAAGCCGTACACGCGACCGACGGACCCGTGCTCGTACTCGCCGGTGCCGGCAGCGGCAAGACCTCCGTTATTACACAGAAGATCGCCTACCTGGTCCGGCAGCGAGGCCTGGAGCCGCAACACATTGCCGCGGTCACCTTCACCAACAAGGCGGCACGGGAAATGAAGGCGCGCGTGAAGTCCTTGCTGGGTGAACAGACGAATGAACTGACGGTCTGCACCTTTCACACCCTGGGACTGAAGATCCTGCGACTCGAACATGCGGCCCTGGATCTGCGGCGCAATCTTTCCATCCTGGATTCGGAAGACAGTCTTTCCCGGCTGCGCGAGCTGTTGCGGGGTGACATGAGCGGGGACAAGAACCTGGCCCAGGAAGTACAGCGATGCATCTCCCGCTGGAAAAACGAACTGCTGGACCCCGGCGCCGCCGTGGCCCACGCGAGTTCCGATCCGGTCGAGGTGGTGGCGGCCCGGGTCTGGCCTGACTACGACCGGAGCCTGCGCGCCTGCAACGCAGTGGACTTCGATGACCTGATCGTGCTTCCCGTACGACTGTTGCGCGACGATGCCGCACGTCGCGCCGCCTGGCGCGAACGCATTCGCTATCTGCTGGTGGACGAATACCAGGATACCAACATCGCGCAGTACGAACTGGTGCGCCTGCTCACCGGTGACCGCGGTGCGCTCACGGTTGTTGGCGACGATGACCAGTCCATCTACACCTGGCGCGGTGCGCATCCCGAGAACCTGAAACTGTTGCAGAAGGACTTCCCCGGCCTGGCTGTTATCAAACTGGAACAGAACTACCGGTCCAGCGGGCGCATCCTGAAGGCAGCGAACCGGCTCATCGCCAACAACGAGCATGTATTTGAAAAACAATTGTGGAGCGACCTCGGTTATGGCGACCCCATTCGTGTGATTCGTACCGACGATGAGGAACATGAGGTAGAACGCGTCGTGTCGGAGATCCAGCACCACCGGTTCCGCTACCGCACGCGCTTGGGTGACTACGCGATCCTGTTTCGTGGCAATCACCAGGCGCGACTGTTCGAACAGGCCCTGCGCGAACAACGAATCCCGTACATACTGAGCGGCAGCAACTCCTGGTTCGACCGCAGTGAGATTCGCGACCTCATTGCCTACCTGAGACTGCTGACCAATCCGGAAGACGACGTGGCCTTCCTGCGAATCGTGAACACGCCGCGACGGGAGATCGGCCCGGCAACCCTGGAAAAGCTCGCGAGCTATGCCGCGGGACGGGACCTCGCTCTCATGGCGGCGTCATTTGAACTCGGGCTCGAACAACAACTGAATGCGCGACAGATCACGATTTTGCGTGCCTTCACCGAGTGGCTGCGGGAACAACAAATCCGCGCCCATGACCATCGTCCTGAAGAAACACTACGTCATTTGCTGGATGAGCTTTCCTACGAAGACTGGCTTCGGGACAGCAGTGGCGACCCGGCCGTGGCGCGGCGCCGCATTACCGCGGTAAATGACTTTGTCGAATGGTTGCAGCGCATGAGTCGCGATTCCGGTGAACGGCAAACCGCGCTTGAGTACGTGGTTGCGCGCCTTGCCCTGCTCGATCGCCTGGACCGCGAGGGCGATTCCGAAGACCGCGACGAGCTTTCCCTGATGACCCTGCATGCGGCCAAGGGTCTGGAGTTTCCGCACGTGTTCATCGCCGGCTTCGAGGAAGGCGTGTTGCCGCATCACTCGGCATTGGAGGAAGATCGCCTCGAGGAGGAACGACGGCTCGCCTATGTAGGAATCACGCGGGCGCAACGTTCCCTTACCTTCAGCTTCGCTGCCACACGCAAACGTCACGGCGATCGAATGGATTGCGAACCCAGTCGCTTTCTGAATGAACTACCTTCCGATGACCTGGCCTGGGAAGGCAAGGGACACGAACGGCCGGTAGAGGAACAGCAGGAACGCGGACGGGCCTACCTGGCCAATCTGCGCGAGATGTTGGGAGAAGGTAAATAAAGGGCCCTCGGCACAGGGAATCGACGCCGCTGGTCGGCGAAACATTCGCAGAAATCTAATATTTCTGCTATATATTTAGTGGGACATCACCTTTTTCCTTTCAACCTGCACAGAACAAGAACCGATCGGCAATGGCCAGGGGCAATACCAACATTTACCGGTGGATGGACGACGCACTGACGCCGCGCAACTTTCCGCGTTTCTATCGCCTTGTCTCGTCCTTGCGGTTTCCCATCGAGGTCTCCGACGTACTGGAGCTCCGGGCTGTCCTGAACGACGCAGTGGACCACGCACCGGAACCGGTGCTCACACCGGACTATCGTGATTTCCGCGAGGCGCTGTACTCGGCGGTCGACTCCTTCGGTCTGGAAAGCAAGCGTCACGCCGAACGGCTGCTCGCCATCCTGGTCATGCTGCGTGGCCTGCACTATCGGCACAGCATTATCTCACGGGATGCCGAGAACGCGCTGCGCATTCAGCAGGAAGAGGTTCGAATCGCCCGCCGCCGCTCACTGAACTACGGAGTCGCAGCGATGACGCTGGTGGGTGGACTGGCGGCCTACTGGTTCGTCCAGAAACAACCGGGATGGGCCGTGGAGGCCGCGACGCTGATTGCCAGCTACGGAAGCCTTGACCAATTCCGTTCCCTTCCCTTGCTCGACCGCGAACGCCGTCGCATCAATACCGAGATCAATGATGTATTGCGCGAACGCGTCAGCAGCATGGACTGGAAGATGCTGATCCACAAGCTGTCCCTGCTCATGGGGTACAAACGCGTCAGCGGTGTTGCCGTATTTCATGGCGAACACATCGGCACCAGCGGCATCCTGCACTAGTCGCAACGTCACTCAGACGTCTTTCTCTCCACGTTCCCGCCGGTACTCGCGCAACAGCTCCTGTTGTTCGTCGGTCAGGGAGCCCTCTTGCAGCAGATCGGGTCTCCGTTCCCATGTTCGGCCCAGAGACTGTTTCAGTCGCCATCGTCGAATCGCCGCGTGGTCTCCCGACAACAGGACCTGCGGTACCTGGGTACCTTCGAATACTTCCGGTCGCGTGTAGTGTGGACAATCGAGCAGCCCCTCCACGAAGGAATCCTCCTTGGCTGAATCCTCGTCGCCAAGTACGCCCGGAATCTGGCGCGCAAGGGCATCGATGAGGACCATGGCCGGCAGTTCGCCGCCGGAAAGAACATAGTCCCCGATGGACCACTCTTCATCCACATCGGACTCCAGTACCCGCTCGTCGACACCTTCGTAGCGCCCCGCTACCAGAATTGCGCCCGGGCCACGTGCAAGCTGAACGATCATGTCGTGGTGAACCCTTTTCCCCTGGGGTGACAGATAGATGACCGGTACGCCGGATGGACGGGCCGCACGTGCGGCGCGAATCGCCAACGACAGGGGGCCGGGCATCATGACCATTCCCGGACCACCACCATAGGGTCGATCATCGACGGTGCGATGCCTGTCCTCGGTGTAGTCGCGCGGGTTCCAGGTAGAGATCCGGACCAGACCATTGCGAACGGCACGGGACGTGACGCCGAAGTCGGTGATCGCGGACAGCATGTCCGGAAACAGGGTAACGACATCGATATCCACGGCGTGGTCCCTTTGCCCGGCGCCTAGCGCGGGAGATGCGTGAGGAAATGAAGATAGGCCTCGCTGTCCCATCGCCGGCCCCCGAGCGCCAGATAGCGCAGTCGGCCGCGGGGGTCGACCAGGTATGTCGATGGCAGGCCCCGGGGCTGCCATCGATCCGTGACCGTTCCGTCACGATCCATAAGCGGATTCAGCTCGGACCCGATACCACCGAGAAACAAAAACACGTCGTCATCGGTCTCTGACGTATTGACCACCAGCAGACGCAGGTATTTGGGAACCAGCTTTTCCTGCATGGCCTGGATGGTCGGCATCTCGCGGCGGCAGGGTGCGCACCAGGTGGCCCAGAAGTGGACCATCACCCAGTGACCGCGCAGATCGCGCAGATCAAAAACCTTCCCGTCCATGTTCGCCAGGTGCAGGGCCGGGGCCGGCCGCGGCTTCAGTGCGATGAGACCGGGTGGCAAGCGGTTTTCCGCAAACGTCACGCGGACATGCAGGGCGCCCATGGAAAACGCCGCGATCAACAATAGCGCGAAGCGGCGGCGCAACAGCTTACTCATCTTCACCGGCATAGATGCATCCCGCCGTGCAGGTCTCGCGAATGACGATCCGGCTCAGGGCCGGCAAGTCCGGTTTCAGACGCTTCCAGATCCAACGCGCCAGATTTTCGCTGGTCGGGTTCTCCAGGCCTTCGATCTCGTTGAGGTAATAGTGGTCCAGTTGATCGTAGATCGGCCGGAATGCGGCAGCGATGTCACCAAAGTCCTGGACCCAGCCCTGCGGTTGGGTCACCGGACCGGAAACATGGATTTCGATGCGAAAGGAATGTCCGTGCAGACGTGTGCACTTATGTTCCGGTGGTAGATTGGGCAGGCGATGTGCCGCCTCGATGGTGAAACGCTTGAAGATGTCCACTGGTCACCCGGGCCGAAAAAGGGGGAACAGTGTACTGTTTCGTTTGCCGGGGTGCCACGGGCCAGGTTTCATTCCCGCCGACGAAGCCGGTAGAATCCACGCGCTTCGCACCCAAGAACAGCAAGAACATGCCCGACCATACACTTCCGCTTGTCTTGTCCCCGGCCGAACTCGATGCCCTGCGCGCCGACCCGGACGTGCGAGTCGTCGACCTGTGCAAAACCGAGATCTATGTTCAGGCCCACATCCCCGGCGCAGTGCATCTGGACTACAGCCAGGTGGTGCGCGCGGACAAACCGGTCGGCGGCCTGCTGCCCGAGGCCGGTGACCTTTCGCGGGTATTGGGAAACGCGGGCATCTCCCCGGAAACCACGGTGGTTGCCTACGACGATGAGGGGGGCGGCCGCGCGGCGCGCCTGCTGTGGACGCTGCAGGCGATTGGCCACCGGCGCATGGCCCTGCTCGATGGCGGGATTCAGGCCTGGGCGGCGGAGTCCCTGCCCCTGGACACCGCCGTTCCCAAGGTGACGCCGCAGGACTATCCCGTGCGCTATGACGACAAGGTCGTCGCGGACCACGAATACATCCTGCTCATCTCAAGGATCCGGACACGGCCCTGGTGGATGCACGCACGCCGGAGGAATACCGGGGCGAGAAAAAACTGGCGCAACAGGTCGGACATATCCCCGGCGCGGTGAACTTCAACTGGACCGATGCCATGGACCCGAACCGGCAACGACGCCTGAAGGATGCCGACGAACTGCGCTCCCGCTTCGCCGAACTGGGCATCACGCCGGACAAGGAAATCATCGTCTATTGCCAGACCCACCACCGCTCGGCCCATACCTTCATTCTGCTGCAATGGCTGGGCTACACGCGGGTACGCGGCTATCCCGGTTCCTGGTCCGACTGGGGGAACCGCAGCGACACCCCGGTGGAATCGTGAACCCGACGGGAATGGAGATTCAGGCGGACGCCTGCGACAGCCACGCCCGCAAGCGGTCCACGGCCTCATGCAGTCGTTCCAGGTCCGTGGCGTAGGAAACACGCAAATATCGGCCGGATTCGAAACTCCCGAAATCGCTACCCGGTGTGAGAGCAACCGCAGTCTGCTCCAGGATCTCGCCCACCAATGTCTCGCTGTCCCGTCCAAACTCACTGCAGTCTGCATAGATGTAGAACGCACCTTCCGGTACCACGGGAATCCGGAAACCAAGGTCCTGCAGGGCCGGGACCAGGTAGTCGCGTCGCTCGCGGAAAATCTCCCTTCGGTGCTCCAGCTCGGCAATGACGTCTTGGTCAAAGGCATGCAGGGCCGCGTACTGCGCCGGCGTCGCGGCGGCAATGAAGATGTTCTGTGCCAGCCGTTCGATCCCGTCGATGTATTCCTCCGGCGCCACCAGCCAACCAAGTCGCCAGCCGGTCATTCCGTAATATTTTGAAAAACTGTTCACCACGAACACATCGTCCGCATGGGCCAACACGCTGCGTACCCGCGTGCCGTAGGTAAGGCCATGGTAGATCTCATCGACAATCAGTCGGCCGCCCAACTCGCGCACCGTTTCGACGATCGCACCCAGTTCCTCGTCCGCGATCACTGTGCCAGTCGGATTGGACGGCGACACCACCAGGGCCGCGACCGTACGCGGCGTCCAGTGTTCACGGATGGATTGCGCGCTGAGTTGAAATCCGCTGCCTGCATCCACCGGCACGGAAACCGCGCGGCCCTCAAACAGGCGGGCAAAGTGACGGTGGCAGGGATAGCCAGGATCGGCGATCAACAGCTCGTCCCCGGGGTTGAGCAGCGCGGCGAGAATCAACTGCAACGCCCCGGAACCTCCCGGTGTCACGACCACGCGCGAAGGATCGGGTCGCGCCTCCGCGGGATAATGGTCGGCGATCGCCTGTCGCAATTCCGGCAGACCCAGGGCTGGCGTGTAGTGGGTGTGCCCCTGCTCCAGGGCGACAATGCCGGCACGCACGATGCCATCGGGGGTCGGGAAGTCGGGCTCGCCGATCTCCATGTGAATGACGGGGCGGCCCGCCGCCTCCATGGCGCGCGCCTTGCCCAGGATCTCCATCACGCGAAAGGGCTGAATCTCCCCCAGGCGCGCTGCAAGATGGACCGGTCTATCCGCCATGCAGGCGCCGCAACAGGTCGAGATCGAGATAGCGCGAACCGTTGACCGACGCGCCCGACAGCACGTGAAACGGGGCGTCCGGTTCGCCCAGCTTGTCGAGCACGAGCAGCGCACCCGCGAATTCATGCTCACGTGTGTACTCGTTTACCGTGACCACCGTGGGCAGTCCGGCCGCGGTGGACGAACGGATCCCGTTTTCCGAATCCTCGAAGGCGATACAGGCATCGGCCGAGAGTCCCATCTTCTCCAGCACGTAGTCATAGATGTCCGGCGCCGGCTTCTTCTCCGGAACCACATCGCCGGCCCCGATGACCTCGAACCACTCCTCGCCGTCCGGACCCAGGGTCGCCCCCAGCAGCGCGGTCACATTGGCCGGCGTGGTGGTCGTGGCAATGGCCAGCCGCGTGCCCTGCCGCCGCGCCTCCTCGAGCAGGCGCCGAACCCCGGGGCGCAAGGGGATGTCGCCCTGCTCCATCAGTGCCGTGTAGTGCCCGGTCTTGGCTTCGTGCAGGGAGCGCACGAGCTCATCGAAATCGGCCGGGCGCTCATAGTCCGGCCGGAAGTGGTCGACGTAGTAGCGCATGCGCTCCTTGCCGCCGGTGACTGCCAGCAGCTTCCCATAGAGATCCACGCCCCAATCCCAGTCCAGTCCCGCGTCGCGGAAGGCCCGGTTGAACGCCACCCGGTGCCCGTCCCGTTCGGTATCGGCCAGGGTCCCGTCAACGTCAAATATCAATGCCTCAAATTCCATACAAAGTTCCTGCAAATACCTGTTTTATGGCTCGTTCCACCCGTCGGCCGGGCCCGCCCCGGGAAGGAAGTCTGTTGCGCGGGCCTACCCTTTCTGGTACAAATTCGCGCCAATTTTACGCCCACCCGGGCTCTGATTATCGCAGGAGTACACGCATGCCCGCTAGGAAGAAGAAGGAACCGGAAACGCTGGTTGGAGGGATCAAGCCCTACCAGGCGAAAAAGGGCGAAAAGTACATGAACAAGAAGCAGCAGGAGCACTTCCGCACCGTGCTGCTGGCATGGAAGGGTGAGCTCGAGGACGAGATCAACAAGACCATTCACCAGATGATGGATGGACCCTCCACCGAGGCCGATCCCAACGACCGCGCGAGCCGGGAAACCGATATCTCCCTGGAGCTGCGCAGCCGCGACCGCGAGGGCAAGCTGATCAAGAAGATCAACGAGGCCCTGGAGCGTCTGGAGTCCGGCGACTACGGATACTGCGAGAGCTGCGGCGAGGAAATCGGGATCAGCCGACTGGAGGCCCGGCCCACCGCCGAGCTGTGCATCGATTGCAAGACCCTGGACGAGATCCGTGAAAAGCAGATGAGCTAGGGCCAAAGTGGCGACCGAAGCAGTACACTGGCATCATGACGAAAAAGGGGACGCTGTCCCCTTTTTCATTTCTACGGAGACTGAATCTTGAGCAGCCTGCGCATCGTCAATGCCCGTATCGCCCAGCCCGACGGCAGCGTCATCGAAAGCGACCTGCTGTGTCGCGACGCGCACATTGATCGCATCGACGCCAGCATCGATGTCGAGGCCGATGAAACCATTGATGCCTCCGGCAAGCTGCTGCTTCCCGGTGTCATGGATCCACAGGTCCACTTTCGCGAACCTGGCAAGGAATACAAGGAAGACCTGGGCAGCGGATCCCGGGCAGCCGTCCGTGGTGGCGTCACCAGTTTCCTGGAAATGCCCAACACCCAGCCCCCGACCACCGATCAGGCAGCGCTGGATACCAAACTCAGGCTGGCATCGCAGAAGTCCGTCGCCAACTATGGATTCTTCATCGGCGCCACGCCCGACAACCTCGAAGCCCTCAATACCGTCCATCCGGTGTGCGGCATCAAGATCTTCATGGGATCGAGTACCGGAACCCTGCTGGTCAACCGCCGCGAGGACCTGGACCGTATTTTTGCCAATGGCGATCGCCTGATCGCGGTACACGCCGAGGATGAGGCGCGCATCAATGAACGCATGAAGCAGTTCGCCGGCCGCACCGACCCCGCCGTGCATTCCGAGATCCGCGACAACCAGTGCGCCCTGCTGGCCACGGAACTGGCGCTGGAACTGTCGACGAAATACCAGCGCCGCCTGCACATCCTGCACCTGTCCACCCACGAGGAGGTGGACCTGCTGCGCCGCCACAAGCCGGCCTGGGTCACGGCGGAAGCGGTTCCGAATCACCTGTTGCTGAATGTTGCCGACTACGAAAAGCTGGGCGGCCTGGTGCAGATGAATCCCCCGATTCGAAAGCCGGAAGACAACGAGGCGCTGTGGGCGGGGCTGCACGATGGCATCATCGACTTCATCGCCACGGACCACGCGCCGCACACGCTGGAAGAGAAGCGCGTGCCCTATCCCCGGACCCCCTCGGGCATGCCCGGGGTGGAGACCTCCCTGCCGTTGATGTTAACGGAGATGCAAAGGGGCCATTGTAGCCTCGCCGAGATACAGCGCTGGATGTGCTACGGCCCCGCCGAGGCCTACCGCATCACCAACAAGGGCAAGGTGCTCGAGGGATGGGACGCGGATCTCACGCTGGTCGACCTGGACCACACCCGGCCGGTGCGCAACGAGGAAGTCTTCTCGCGCAGCGGCTGGAGCCCCTACGCCGGCCGCGAACTCACCGGCTGGCCGGTGTACACTATCGTGAATGGCCGCGTGGTCTTTGACCACGATTCCATTCGCGACGGAGTTCTCGGCAAGGCATTGGAATTTTCCTGATTCCCGTCGGTTCAACGGCAAACAGAATCGTGTCCTGGTGGGCCAACGCCCGCCGGCGCCCATGCGCCTGGGGACGATGGCCCTGGGATGGGGCATATCGACGATAAGCGCCTATTTGGCAATCGATTTCTTGCTGGAATTCATCAACCCGGAAACTATGGCGCCCTCTGCGGTATACCGGACATACCCCGGTTTTGCCCTGTTCGCCCTGTTCCAGAGCTGATTTGCCCGGCAGACCGGGCCTCGCGGGCTATACTAGGTCAAAAAAGCGGCCCGACCATGACCCAGGAAATCAAATCCGGCGCGTCCACCACTGGCGCCACAGTCCTTCTCATCGACGATTCGCGCGTCATGCGCAAGGCGATCTCGCGCATCCTCAAGGACGAGTTCACCCTTCTCGAGGCCGAGGACGGCGAACAGGGATGGGAAATGCTCAACGCCGACGATCAGGTGCAACTGGTCATCTCCGACATCGAGATGCCGCGCCTGGATGGCTACGAACTCCTGCAGCGCATCCGTTCCGCCTCCACCGACCTGCGCGAGATTCCGGTGATCGTCATTACCGGTGCCGACGACGAGGCGACCCGCCGCGCGGCCCTGGATCGTGGCGCCACGGATTTCGTCACCAAACCGGTGGATGCTACCCAGTTGCTGCCACGCGCACAGGCCCAGGTGCGTTCGCGCATGACCGCACGTACCCTGGTCGAGACCAGGAAAACCCTGAAGGAAGAATCCACGCTTGATCCGCTCACCCGGCTCTGCAGTCGTCGCTATTTTCTGCAACGCGGCACCCAGGACGTCGCTTATGCGCGCCGCCGCAGCCAGGACCTCGCGCTGTTCCGTGTGAACATCGACAAGTTCAAGCAGATCTATCGCGAATTCGGCGACGAGGGTTCGGACCAGATCCTCGTCTGGGTTGCCGGCATCCTGCAGAGAGAGGCCCGTACCGAGGACACGGTCGCCCGTGTAGGCGGCGCCGAATTCGCGCTTCTCGCCCCGTCCACCGGACCCGATGCCGCGCAGACCCTGGCCAAGCGCCTGCTCCAGGTAGTGAATTCTGCCAAGTATACCGGTGGCGACCCGACGGACCCGCTGAGCATTACTGCCAGCATTGGTATCTCGAACCTGAGCGAGGACAACAGCCTGGAGATCGAGCAACTGCTCGAGCTTGCCGAGACCCGCGTCAAACAGGCGCGATTGGGTGGCGGCAACACCATCGTAGCCACCGGCGGAGAACTCGCCGCCACGAAAGTGCCGGTTTCCGCGCCAGAGGCCGACACCCAAACCGAATCCGAACCGGGAACAGCGGTGACCGAAGACCTTGTCCTGGACGACGTGCTGGCCGACACCACGGCAGAACCGGAGCTTGAAATCGAATCTGACGAGACCGCACCGGTGCAAACGAGTGATTCCGGTATCACCTTGCCGGATGAGCTTGTTCTGGACGACAAGGGTCCTGCGGAAGCAACAGCGGAACCGGATCTTGACTTCACCCTGGATGAGTCCCTGTCCATGGACACCGAAGACGTGCTGTCCCTGGATGAACCGGTCCCGGACGAAGAGGCTTCCACCACAGCGGCGGTTGCCGCTTCCAGGGGAAACGGATTGGATCTGGAACGGGCCGTGGCGCTGCTGGCCAATGGCGAGACCGGCGCCGTGGAACCGCACCTTGCTCACCTGATTCTTCGCGTCCTTCCCCTGCTGGAGCTGGGCGACGAAAAACTCGATATCGGTATTGCCTTTGCGACTGCACTCATCCGTAGCAAGTTGCAGGAACAGACCCGGGATCAATAGCCACCGCCAATGATGCGCGGCCGTTTTGCCCCCTCTCCTACCGGACCCCTGCACCTTGGTTCCCTGGTCGCCGCCCTGGGCAGCTACCTCGATGCCCGCTCCGCCGGCGGCGAATGGCTGGTGCGCATGGAAGACCTGGATCCGCCACGGGAACAGGCAGGCGCGGCGGACGATATCCTGCGCACCCTTGAGGCCCTTGGTTTCCAGTGGGACGGGCCGGTGGTGTATCAAAGCCGCCGTGGCCCACTGTACGAAGAGGCCCTGGCGGAACTGTCGGCCCAGGATCACATCTACTTCTGCACCTGTTCTCGCAAGGAGATCGCCGACCTGGGGCTACCCGGAATCGACGGCCCCCGCTATCCCGGCACCTGCCGATACGCACACCATGACCCCCACGACGCCGCCATCCGCTTGCGCACTGATGACCGTTTGATCGAGTTCCAAGACGCGGTCCGTGGAACCAGGCAACAAAGGGTGGAAAGCGAAATCGGAGACTTCGTCCTTCGCCGTCGCGACGGTCTGTACAGTTATCAGCTGGCCGTGGTGGTCGACGACGCCAATCAGGGCGTCACCGATGTGGTTCGGGGCGCGGACCTGATGGATTCCACAGGGCGCCAAATCTTCCTTCAACGATTTCTTAACATTGCCACGCCTGCCTACCTGCACCTGCCCCTTGTCGTGGATCCCTCGGGCCAGAAACTAAGCAAGCAGTCCGGCGCGCAGGCGGTCGACATCCGGCGCGCAAACCATGTACTCTGTGATGCCCTGCAGTATTTGGGACAGGAGACATCCCCGGAACTGCGCGGGGCATCAGCGGGAGAAATTCTTGAATTCGCCACAAGCCGTTGGGATCGTCGGCAAATCCCCGTGGAACCGCAGACCGTCAGGCAAGGGACAACCGACCATGAAGCGCAAGACCGAGACACCTGAATTCCTGCGCCGCTTTCGCGGCCATTTCAGCGGCATTCTCCGCTGGGAACAACTGGACAGTTTCTGGCAGACCTTGCGCGCGAAGGCGGGCGCGGGCTGGTACATCTATGCCGTGGGCGAACCGGTCCCCAACTTCACCCGCAGCGCCGACGAAGTGAATTCTTTTATTACCGAAGTCGACGCCCTGCTCCACCATGAGCACGAGGAAGACTACTGCGGTATCGTATACGTGGACGATGTCTCCGACCCGACCTACATCAAGATCTTTGATCCGAACAACCTGGGAGTCGCCTGTGGTTTCAGCGACAACCCGCCCGCCCCCGGCTGGATTCTGTCCCTGATCCCGCCGGTGGAACTTCCCGGTACCGGGCCCCTGGCCGGCAACCGTCGCCGCTGGTGGCAGCGCCTTTGGCCGCAGCCCCAGGAATATGCCTGAAGCGCCATCCGTTCCACCCGCGCCGGAAGTCCCCGGATTTCAACCCGCCTGGTGGTGCCGCAACCGCCACCTGCAAACCCTCCTGCCCCTTCTGAGCAAGCAGCCACTGCCGCCGCTTCGGCGTGAGCGTCTGGAGCTGCCCGATGGAGACTTCCTGGACCTGGACTGGACCCCGCGTGGAAACGGCCCCCGCGTCCTGGTCCTGCATGGACTCGAAGGTTCGGTGGAATCCCACTATGCACGCCGCGTCCTGCGCGCGATCGATGATGCCGGCTGGCAAGGGGTGCTCATGCACTTCCGCGGCTGCAGCGGCGAACCCAATCGCCTGCCGCGCCGCTACCACTCCGGCGAAACCGGCGACCTGGCCTATGTCGTGGAGGTGCTGCGCAAGCGCGACGGGCGCACGCCCCTGGCCGTCGTTGGCTACTCCCTGGGCGGAAACGTATTGCTAAAGTGGCTGGGCGAGAATGGCGATCATGCCGCGGTCACCGCCGCGGTCGCGATCTCGGTGCCCTTCATGCTGGATCGCCTCGCGGATCACATGAATCATGGCTTCGCCCGCGTCTACCAGGCACACCTCGTCCGCTCACTGGTGAAGAACACGCTTTCGAAGCGGAGTTTGCTCGCTGGCCGAATCGACATGACGAGAGTGCCGAAACTCCATTCGTTCTGGGAGTTCGACGACGCGGTCACCGCCCCCCTGCATGGCTTCGAGAACGCACGCCGCTACTACCAGGCGTCAAGTTCGCGCCCGTTCGTCGGCCACATCAAGATCCCGACCCTGATCCTGCATGCGCGCGACGATCCGTTCATGGTTCCCGAGGTGATTCCGCAAGAAGAAGAACTCGGACCCGGGGTGCAGCTGGAACTGACCGAGGGGGGTGGTCACGTCGGATTCATCGAGGGCGGTACCCCCTGGCATCCGCGCTACTGGCTGGAGCGCCGGATCATCGATTATTTGCGGCAGCGCCTCTAGGGCCGGTCAGGCAGCGGAAGATCCCTGCCCCAGAGGCCGGATGGACTTGGAGGGATTATAGCGGGCCGGCACTTCCGGCGCGTGGGTGAAGTCTAGCGGCTGGCGGCTAATGCAAGGGGTATCCCGTCGATGCCGCGCCAGTCCCGCAGAAAGTCGGGAATGTCCCCGGCGGGCAGCGGTCTTGCGAAATAGTGTCCCTGGGCGACGCCGCAGCCCATACGACGCAGACTGGCGAGCTGCTCCGGCGTTTCCACGCCCTCGACCACGGTTCGCAGTTCGAGTATGTGGGCCAGCTGGATCATGGACATGGCAATGGCGAGGTCTTTCTTTTTGGTGCGGATACGCTGAATGAAGGATCGATCAATCTTGAGAGTGTCGAAACGGAAACGGCGGAGATAGGCCATGGTGGCGTAACCGGTTCCAAAGTCGTCCATGGAAAGCCCGATACCCAGACGCCGGATCTGCCGCAGGGCCTTGCGGGTGCGATGAGTATCCAGCATGACCGCACTCTCGGTCAGCTCTATTTCGATGCTCGCTGGGTCGAGGTTGTACTTCCGCAGGGCTTCTTCCAGCAACTGAACCAGGTTGCCTTCGGCAAACTGGCAGGCCGAAACATTGATCCCCAGGCGCGCTTCGGGAGATACGAGCCTCCGTTCCGTCCACTCCCGCCAATGGGCGCACGCGGTGTCGATGATCCAGGCGCCCACGCGATTGATCAGGCCACTGCTTTCCAGCAAGGGGATAAACTCCCACGGCGATACATCGTGTGCGCCCTTCGGCTGCCAACGAAGCAGGGCTTCGAAGCCGGCCACGGCGCCGTTGTCGATGTCGATCTGTGGTTGATATTCAAGGCGAAATTCATTGCGCTCAAGCGCCTGCTCGAGCTTCGCTTCCAGTTGTATCGTGGTAGCGCTGGTAGCCATTTTATCCAGATTAGTACGCGTCGGAATCAAATTCATGGTGAGTGCATTCTCGTGCGCCGAATTCCCGCTGTGCCTCGTTCTTATCTCTATCCCCGAAAATCTCTATTTTGTCTTGTCCATCGCTGCTGCGGGAAACGCACGACCACCCCTCTTCGCGTTTCGGCGTCACGACTCGAGCGCCAAAAGTGCGATTATAGGGCCTTGGCGCGTGATCCCGAAATCTGCCCCGAAACCCGTCGTCAGAGCCTGTAGGGAGTATAGACGCTGATTGCGCGGGTTGCGCGCAGCCGGCCCGGCCCCTAAGTGCGCGGTTTGTCTCACTTTTTCCGCCGCCCCGTGGCAGCCGGGCTGGAAATGGGGCAACGAAACCGCGAAATCAGGGGTAAGGCGTGCCGTCCTTGTGGGTGAATTTCCATTCTTCGTCCACCAGCGCCGCTGCCAGATCGTCGTCGGGATAAACCGCTGCATCACCCAACGTCCGGTCGCCTACTTCGAGATACAGCACATCGTCATCCGATTCATTCACCAGATGATGGGCATCTCCTGTGCCGGCCGGAAATCCCGCGCACATTCCCGGGACCAGCCGGGTCGGTCCCTGGTCCGTATACAGCGTTGGCTCGCCCTGCAATACAAAGATGAATTCGTCCTGCCGCGTATGGGCGTGGCGCAGCGCCGATATTGAACCCGGGGTCAGGCGGGTGAGGTTCACGCCAAAGTTCCGGAGGCCGAACAGATCGCCCAGGGCACGCTTCACCCTGCCGTCCACACGTGCCGCGAAAGGTTTCGGGTAGAGCGATGGTTTCGTGCGCGGGGGTACCTCCTCTGCCTGGATGGCGATCGGAAGATGCTTGTCTTTCAAAAGTGTACTCCTGCCGCGTGTCGGGACACGTAGAGTGATACCGCACCTCCCGCTCGTCAAGCCGCCAGTCTTTACCGGCTGTGAAAACGAATATGAGTCCCGACCATCGGAACGCAGTCCGACTCTTCGACCCACTGCCCTTTGCTGTCCCGGGACTGAAAGCTGTCAAACACGAATGGCACGACTTTTGCGCGATACGGATCGTCCATTTGATCAAAAAGATTCATATGCAGGTGAGGCATGGTCGAGTTCCCCGAACTTCCTACCCGGCCCACGACCTCTCGACGATGCACTTCCTGCCCTTCCGATACGACAATGGACCCGTTGCGCAGGTGTGCCAGAAATACGACGTGCCCTTCCCGTGCCTGAATCATTACATGATTACCTGCGTTCGGGCGGATATCCAGCCGCCCCTCGCCCATTTGCGGGCGGAAACGATAGGTCGCGTTGTACCAAAGGCGGATCATGTTCCACAAATTTGCATACTCATGGTCCGGCCAGCCGGATCCAACGCGGATTACCGTGCCATCGAGCGGCGCGCGCACGGGCTCGTCCCAGCAGTAGAAGTCACGCGAGGCTACCCGGGAAAGATAGAACTTCAGCTGCGTTCCGGGGTGCTGCGCCCTCTTCCTCGCGCCGGTCTTGACGAAATCAAACGCGAAGGGGTGGTGACCGGGGGGACGCAGAAATCTCCACTCACCATCAAGCGGAGGCGAAATCACGATGCCCGCTTCCAAATCCATGTGCTTGCCTCCGATTCCCTCTTTTCGTCCCAATCAGTTCACGAACGTGGCCTTGACCCGTTTGGACACGCGGAAATACGGAATCCAGATGGCAGCGCCGATCATGTCACGCACGAGCTGCTTCAGTGTTTCGGCGGCAAACACTTGTGCACTTGCGGCTAGCTCGACCACGAGCAGAAACAGATCCGTACCCAAGCCAGCCGCCAGGAGAATGATGATCATGCGCGGCGCCTTGCGTTGCTTGCGGAAAAAAAGAACGGCCACATAGATCGCGAAGGCGAGCAGCGCGGCACCGACCAGCAGTTCCACCGCAAACACCCCACCGTAACCTGCCTGTGCCACCCGGGAATACAGTCCCAGGGCGAACACCAGCCCCACCACGCCAACAATGGGCCCCAGCACCATTCCGATGGCCGGAAGAATTAGCCATCCGCCAATGCCCTCGAGATTCTTGTCGACTGCTTCCGCCTGCAATGCCTGTTCCTGCTCGCTCATCTCCATCCTCCCTTGTTTGTACACTTCGTTCTTGAATCATTTGTGCGGCGGCGCCGGAAAGACGCGATCACGTATTATTCAGGCCGGAAATCCACGGTTCTGCCCGACTCACTCCCTGTCGTCATTCCCGCCATCAGGCGATTCCAAGTCTCTTGTGTGTCCGAATGATCGCCTGACGTTCGTTCCGGTCGTTCCAGGGTTGGCCGACCAGTTTGCGCATCAACCCTTCGATGCTGCGAATCACAAGCAGGTTGCGCGCCATCTTCAGCGCCGTTGCCGGTTGACGGGGAAATGCCCTCAAGGACATGGAAAAGCTGATCTCGTCGTAGGCGATGTAATGCCAATAGCCGGGTGGAATGTAGAGCACATCCCCGTGCTTCAGCTCGACCGTGTGGGCATGGAGACTTTTCAAGGCCGGATACTTTTCGAAATCCGGATCCTCATAGTCGATATCAAACAGACTGCTGAACGAAAACGGTACGTGGTACATGTAGCGGGTCTGCTCGGGTGAAACCAGAAGAACCCGTTTTCTTCCCCCAAAGTGGCACAGAAGGATATCGGCAAGATCGATATCAAAGTGCATTTGCACCCGGGCGCCCTCTCCGCCCATAAAGAACACCGGTAGTCTGCGGAACAGCTTCAGGCCCAGGTCCGGGAATTCAAAATCCTTTGCCAGTTCCGGGGACTGGGCCAATAGATTGAAAAAGAACATGCGCAAGTCCTGTTCACCGCTTTCCAGGCGGTCCAGGTAATCCCGCAGGGGCATGGTTGTCGCGGCGGCATGCTGGTGCTTGTTGTCGCGCGATGGCTGGCTGTCGTACAGGGGAACGGGCACATCGCCGGCGACGGTCTTGAGGTAATCTACCGACCACTTCTCGCGTGCCGGCCACCCCTGAGTCAGGGCCTCCAGCACAACCGGGTTTGCCGGTTTCTTGTAGCGATGGAGAAACTCTTCCCTGCCAATGGGTCCAACCCGATCGACAGCCGTCGTTGGAATTGTCATGCCTTCTACTTCACCACCGGCATTGGTCGGCGATGTCTGGGAACAGGATGCAGTTTATTGAAAATCCCCGCCCCATCTCAAGCTTCCCGCATTCTCGGGGAAGCAAATCTGACACGGACGGTCGGGAATTGCGCGCCCATGGGCCCGACCGCCCGGCAGCACGGTCTACAGTCTCTGGCGCAGCGCCTTCTCGAGCTGAATGGACTTTTCCTTATTGACACGATTTGAGCGAATCGCCGCCTCGACCATGGCGCGGATCAGAAGATTCTTCTTTTCCGGGGCCTTGTTCTTGGCGTTGGATGATACGTACGGTGTCAGCATGGTCTTCACTGTATTGGCGTCCAGCAGAATACCCGTGCGCTTGGGAACCGGACTCTTGTACATCGTTACGATGGCCCGCGAGGAATAGGTCGTAACCGTGTAGTAGGTGGTGTAGTAGTAAACGGGTACGCCCCTGGGCTTGTCTCCCTGGGCCAGGAGATTCGGGTCCAACATGGTGAACTTCGCCAGGCGCTCGTCCCCGGGCTCATTCATGGACGACTTCTTTTGAACTGGCGCGATGGAGAAGAACTCGTATCCTTGCTCCAGCGTCAGCTCCGCGCAGCGGTAGATCCAGAAATTCCAGACCGTCTGCCCGGACGTATTGCCATTTCCGTAGAACGAAACCATGTATCTGTTCTCGGAAATTTTTTCATCTTTGTAGCCGCCACCGACACCGAAAGGCTTGTACGGTGTGGTGCAGGCAAAAAGTCCAACCGAGAATACAAGAAAAATCGAGACTGCGAGTCTGCGCCGCATTGGTCTTCGGGTAAAAGTACCTCCCGTTATTTATGCCGAAACCGTGCGGTATGTACTATATATAGTATTCCGCACGGTTTCGGCCGATAACTAAACTAAGTACGGGAGGGAATTACCAATGCTGCTCAGACTCGCAGTCTCGATTTTTCTTGTATTCTCGGTTGGACTTTTAGCCTGCACCACACCCCGGCAATTGCGAGCCACAGAAATACCGCGAGCGCGGTCGTCTCATAGAAACCAAGTAGTGTCTCCAGCGAGTCCACCTGCGGCCACAGGGCTGAAATAATCGCCACAATCATGACCACGCCCAATCCGCCGGCCGCGATCCGTGTAAACAGCCCGGCGATCAAAAGGATTCCACCGACAAACTCCCAACCCGCTACAAACGGCGTGAGAACATGAGGAAACGGGATGCCCCATTCGATGAAATTCTCGGTCACGGCGGGCAGGTTATGGAGCTTGCCCCAACCGCTCCACAAGAATACCCAACCCGTCACGATGCGCGCGAACGGTGGCGCAATTGCCTGTAGATGCGCGGCCACCGATTCGGGCCAAAGAATCAACCATCTGGTCACAGCTTGCATAAGATCCGTCTCCTGTTGTTGTTTTGGACGGCACACGTACAACCGCGGACTCCACGCCTGTTGTGTGTCGCTCGCGCGTGTACCGGCTTCTTATGCTGTGACCACGAGTTCTTTCAGTTGTTCACCTTTTCTTCAAAAATACAATCCCCGCGTAACGCTTCATCGCCCGCCGGCGCTCGGGGGAAGCCAACATTCTCAGGATCCGCATCAATACCCTGATCAACATAGGAAAGGGAGCGGGTCGACCCAGGGACTCAGCCTCTTCCGCGAAATAGCGTACCTCTTTGGCAGTCCAGCCACACCGGGAAAAGAAACCGAAGTAATCTGCGGGTTCAAACAGGAACGGGGCATTGGCCATGGCCCGACTCATCCCGCTTCGGCGGCGGTACTCATAGGACGCCGGTGAAAAGTGATCGACGATCCAGCCCGACACAGCCTCGATATCCCGAAGGTCCTTCCCCAAGGCGGTCACATCGGTCTCGGAGAGATACGGGGTCACCGCCTCGGTCAGCACGAGAATCTTCCCCGAATCCGGCCCGATCGTCTTCAGAAATGACTGTCTTGCGTCGACATCGGAAAGGTCGAGTTTCACCCGCTCCAGGTGACATCGCGGCGTTTCCGTCGCGAGCTCGGCCTCTTTCAAGTCGATCAACTGCGGCTGGTCCACCTCGATCCAGCGTAGCGACGCGGGAAGATCCATTCGATACGGACGGGCATCGAGACCGGCACCCAGATTCAGGACCGTGTCCACGCCCTCCACGATGGCGTCATGAATGAAGTCGTCGATGATCCGGGTGCGGATCACTACGGTCCAGCCACCGACGAATGCCTTCTTCGGCAGCGCGTCGAGGATTTTCCTGCCCCTTTCCCCGGCCAGCCTTGCCGCCAGGGGGTCGCGAAACAGGGCGTCCGGCCTGTCGGTCTCCACCGCCCGATAGGCCGCGGCCATCAACGCCGTATCCGGCACATTCCGGATCGGGGTGTCGTTCATTTCAATTCCCTCCCTGGGGATCTTGTTCCTGTCAGGCTTCCTCGGGCACTCTCGAAGCATCGGCTTCGGCGCGACCCCGCCGGCGCAGGAGATCGACGCTGTACAGGACGAGCCCGGTCCAGATAAAGGCAAAGGTGACTGCATCTGCGTGGGTAAATCGTTCGCGCAACAGCAGCACCGCCGTCAGAAACTGCAGGGTCGGCGCAATGTAGTTCAATAGTCCCAGGGTCGTCAGTGGCAGACGACGCGCACCGACCGCGAACAGCAACAAGGGCACCACGGTGAATGTGCCCGTGCCAACGAGCAACAGGTCCATGGTGAGGGACGCATGCAGGAATGTTATCTGATGATGTTCAAACAGCGCGACCAGCAGGACCAGTGCCACGGGAAGCAGCAGCAAGGTCTCCACCAGCAGGCCGGTCGTGCTGTCCACGGGAACCTGCTTGCGAATCAGTCCGTAGACCCCGAATGCCGTCGCCAGGGTAAGGGCCACCCAGGGAATGGATCCATAGGCACCGACAAGAATGGCTACGCCGGCGGCTGCGAGGGCCACGGACAGCCACTGCAGGGGACGCAGCCGCTCGCCGAGGAACAGCAGCCCCATGAGCACATTGAGCAGCGGCGTGATGTAGTAGCCCAGGCTGGTTTCGAGCACATGATCGTGGGTGACGGCCCAGATAAACACGATCCAGTTGGTACCAATACACAGGGCGCTCGCCGAAAGCGCCAGCAGCATGTTCTTGTGGCGGAATACCGCAATCAGGCGCGGCAAGCGCCCGCTCAGTAGCGTGATCAGGACCAGCATCAATGCTGCCCAAACGATGCGATGGGACAAAACCTCCCAGGCGTTGACCTGCGGACCGATGAGGGTGAAGTACAGCGGGAGAAACCCCCAGATGCCGAATGCGCCCAGGGCCGCCAGCAGGCCCGTACCGTGATCAGTCTTCGGCTTCATGGCGTGAAACTTCTTTCAGATATGTGGGAAACCCGGGCTGCGAATATCAAATACCCGCACGCCCGGTGGCAGGCCCCGGATCATACCAAGAAACCACGGCCGATAAATCCGGTGTGCACGCCGATGTATGACCGCCAGGCGCGGAAGCCGGATCAACCCCTGGTGGCGACCGCCAGGAACACCGGATAGCGCCCCTGTTCCTTTTCCACACTCGTTGCATCGTAGAAACGGATGTCCTGAAAACCATGCTTTTCAAGAATGGACCTGAAGGCATCGCGATTGAATCCGGAATGATAGACCCCTTCGGTATCCTCGGGATGAAAGCTGCCGTCCTCTTCGTCCAGGTCCGCCAGGGCCACGCGGCCACCAGGTTTCAGGTGCTCGGCGAAGCGCTGCACCAGCTTGTCGGTGTCCCGAACATGGTGCATGGCCTTGGCGCTGACGATGAGATCGAACTTGGCGTCCATCGGGCGTTCCAGTATG